>NZ_JAYWCK010000135.1:0-40437 GCF_043780635.1 Flavobacterium sp. | reverse complement strand
AACCGTTAAACCTACAGTTCCAGTAAAAAGACTTCCGTTAAATCCTCTAATATTATTAGTACTGGCACCATCAAAAGCGAAACTTTGTTTTGCATTTGTTATAGTTGTGAAATCTCCGGTTAGGGCGATTCTGTCCGTCAATTTAATTTGACCTGTTACTCCAATCATAAAATTACCCATTCTGTCTTTTACATACGTAGGATCTTTTCTTTCCAAAAAGGATAAACCAAAACCAGCGTGACCTAACAAACCAAAAGTGTTTGTCCAAGTTTCAAAACTCATCATTCTTCCCAAGTTTGCAACACCTTGTATATCGACTCTGTAATACTTTGAGTCAAAATCGATAGATTCGTTTTTTCCTGTAAAACTGTTGTAACCAAAATCAGCTTTTAAACCAAATTTGTTGTTGAACATATAACGAGCTCCTAATTCAACTGTGTAAGGACTGACTACTGAAGTTGAATAACCAGCAGTCATAGGTCTTTGTGGTTTATTAAAACCACCGGCTAATTCGAAAGACCATTGATTAAAACCAATTGGTTTGGTTTCAACAGCTTCATTTTGAGCGGTTAAAGAGTTTATTGCGAGTGCAAAAATTAATGTAAGGAAGATTTTTTTCATAATTTCATAATTTAAATTCTTGGCAAAACTACATTGGGTTGTTTGATAAAAAATTTAAATCAGTAAATTATGAAAGTAATAACTTTAATTATGTAAGTTGGTATATTAAAATATAGTATAAAACCTGTTAATCAGAAGCTTGAAGGTTTGTAATAATGAAATAATCGTGTTATTGCAGTCTTTTTAAAACATCAATCATTTTTTCGAAAGTGCTGAAGTTTTCGTGCTCAATAGTATAGTCAATTCTTTCGTGAGCCCAAGTAGTGTGAAACGGAATATGAGCAGCGTGTCCGCCAATAGCCAAAACCGGTAAAACATCAGATTTTAAGGAGTTCCCTATCATGAAAAATTCTGACGGTTGAATTTCCAAACGTATTATTAAATCTGAATAATCTTTTTCCTGTTTGTCCGCCATTACCTCGATGTGATGAAAATAATGCCCCAAACCAGAATCGTGTAACTTCCTACGTTGGTCTAATAAATCGCCTTTGGTGGCAACCACTAGTTTGTATTTTCCGTGCAAAGCTTGCAAGGTTTCTTCGACACCATCCAATAATTCAATGGGTTTTTCGAGTAATTCTTTTCCATATTCGATGATTTTTTCAATGACTTCAACAGGAATTGTATTGTTCGAAATTTTCATCGCGGCTTCTATCATAGAAAGGATGTAAGCTTTAATTCCGTAACCGTAGATTTTTAAATTATTGATTTCGACTTTAAAAAGTTCCTGAGAAATTCCTTGATGCGACAAATAATCTTCCATCAAGCCACAGAATTTTTGTTCTGTTTCCTGAAAATAAGGTTCGTTGATGAATAAGGTGTCATCAGCGTCGAAAGCAATTACTTTTAGGTTCATTTTATTTCTTTTTACCGCAGATTCGCAGATTATAAATTATTTTTAATTTGCGAATTTGCGGTGTTTATTTAAATAGCCTCAAACAATTTTCCAGGCAAAGGTCGAATCACGCCTTTCAGTTCCATATTCAGGAGCATTCCCGAGATTTTATAAATCGGGAAATCACAACGCAAGGCAATAATATCCATCAATTCTTTGCCGTTTTTTAAGAGATAATCATACACTTTTTGTTCGTCGTTTTCAAGAGTAACAAACAATTGTTTTTGGACTGCTTTTGCTTTGCTTTCAATATCCCAATTCAAGATATAAACCAAATCAGCAGCGCTCGTAAGCAAGTTTGCTTTTTGGGTTTTTATCAAATTATTGCAACCTTGACTGTATTTATCGGTTGTTCGACCGGGAACAGCAAAAACATCACGGTTGTAATCGTTGGCGATATTTGCCGTAATTAACGAACCGCCTCTTTCGGCAGATTCAATGACAATCGTAGCTTCTGAAATTCCAGCAACAATACGATTTCTTCGAACAAAATTTTCTTTGTCCGGATTGGAAGAACTCCAAAATTCGGTCATAAAACCGCCGTTTTGTTCAACTTTGGCAACGTATTTCTTGTGAGTTTTGGGGTAAATTTGGTTTAAACCGTGCGCCACAACGCCAATAGTTTGCAAGTCGTGCTCCATTGCCAGTTGATGTGCAAAAATATCTACTCCATATGCAAAACCACTCACGATTACAGGATTAAGCGGTGCAATATCTTCAATCAATTTTCGGCAAAATTCCATTCCGTAGGATGTGATTTGTCGGGTTCCTACAATACTGATTATTTTTTTGTTTTTCAAGTCAATATTTCCTGACGTAAACAACAAAACTGGTCCGTCGATGCAATGTTTTAAACGATCTGGATAATTTTCGTCTTGAAAATACTCGACGTTGATTTCATTTGATTTAATGAATTGCAGTTCCTGTTCAGCTTTTTCGAAAACTGATTTGCTTTTTAATTTTTGGATTAAAATGGAACCAATTCGATCAATAGCAGCAATTTGTGATATTTTTGTCTTGAAAACTGCTTCTGCACTTCCGCAATGATTTATTAATTTTTTGGCCATAATATCGCCTACGCCTTCTACTTGTTGCAATGCTAATAAATGAAATAATTCTTGCTCAGTCATACTAATCGTTTGAGGTTGAAATGTATAAAAATTAATGCGGATTGTTAATAAAAATTGTGAATAAAATTTTGATAACTATTCTCAATGTATAACTTTGTGTCTATGAACATCGAACCATACATCGCGCAGCTTTTATACCGTTACCAGTGTGTAACCGTTCCGGGTTTCGGAGCTTTTTTGACCGAAATTCAATCGGCTCAATTAATAGAAAGTTCCAATTCTTTTTTTCCTCCAAAGAAAATCATTTCTTTTAATGGGTATCTAAAAAACAACGACGGTTTATTAGCCAATCATATTGCCCAAGCCGAAAAAACATCATACGAATATGCCATCAGCGCCATTCAATATGAAGTTTTTAATTGGAAAAAAGCACTCCAGGAAAACGGATTGTTCTCTATAAAAAACGTGGGGAATTTTTCTCTTAACGCCGATAAAAATTTGATTTTCACGCCTTACGACCAAACTAATTATTTGACTAATTCTTTTGGTTTAAGTGCCTTTGTTTCACCAATGGTAAAAAGAGAAATTTTCGAACAAAAAATCGAAGCTCTTGAAGAAGATGAAGTCATTGTTTTCACACCAGAAAGAAGAAGAACAAGCGTGTATTTGAAATATGCCGCTATTTTTGTTTTAGGATTAGGTTTAACTGGAGCTATTGCTTACCCTATTTATCAACAACAAATTGCTAACGAAACTATTATTGTTGAGCAATCTGTCCAAAAACAAGTTCAAAACAAAATTCAAGAGGCTACTTTCTTTATTAAAAATCCAATTCCAGCCGTAACACTTACGGTTAAAGAGGAAAAAATGTCATACCACATTATGGCCGGTGCTTTTAGAGAAGAAAGAAATGCACAAAAAGCATTTGAAAGACTATCCGATCAAGGATACAAAGCAAGAAGAATTCCACAGAATAAATATGGCTTATTTCCCGTTCTTTACGGAAGTTACGCCACTTTCCCCGAAGCCGAAAAGGCCAAACAGGAAATCCAAAAAACCGTAAATCCTGATGCTTGGATTTTGGTTGAATCACTATAAAAACGAAACCCATTCTTAAATCGAATGGGTTTTTTATTTAAAAACGTTTCTGTTTAGTATTTCAGATTCAAACTTGCTTTGAACATTTTCAATTCGTCCCAAGTAAATTTTTCACCATATTGTTCTTTCAAACCGTTTAAAGTTTCTTCTTTGTAGCCTTTGAAAGCTTTTTCCAATTCCAATATTTTGTCTTCCGGCAAAACAGATGTAATTGCGATGGTTCCGGATTCAATGAGTTTGGCAATATGTGTTCCAATAGTTTGCGAAGTCAGTTTTCTTATTGCGGCAATTTCTTTAATCGTGTTCTTTTCGAGCCACAATTCATAGGTTTCCTGAACGGTAGATTTCTTGGGTTCTTTAGTGGCTTTTTTCTTTGAAGTATATCTTTCCAAGTCGACTTCGTCTTCGATTAAAGTTACATTCACGTCCTTAAATTCTTCTTGAATAACTTTTAGCTTATTGATTTTGTAATATTTAATTTCATCCGAAGTCAGCTTTTCTTTAGATATTTCCTCGCCGTTTACGACAGTTTCTATCAATAATTTAGCTTTCATTAATCGTAAAACAGCTTTGATTTGTAATTCTTCAAGAATGACCAATTCCTCGTAAAATGCTTTAACCTTTTTGATGCGTTTTACTTCTTCTATTTTCCAAAGTATTTCGTGAACCAAATTGTCCATTGGCAACAAAAAATAATTGAATGCCGCTTCTATTCGGTCTAAAACGTGATTCAAATCGACAGATTCTTGACCAAATAATTTGTTCAATTGCAAGACAAATTTTCTGGATGGTTCCAAAAGGGACTCAATGGCTTCGGTTTGTTTTCGTGCCCAAACAGCGTGTTTTGATTTCTCGGAACTTTCGCCTTTTTCATCATAACTAAACTTATGATTCCGCCATTCTTGGGCCAAATCACTCCAATCAAAACTGCTATTGAGGAAATTATGGATAAAGTTTCTGGTTTCTAATTGCAACGAATTTTCGAGAACTTCTTCAGACGCTTTGTTCAGTGAATAATCCATAACGTCCTGATCGTTTGAAATGCCATTCATTCGAAGCGGAGAAAGCAAAATTAAGCCGTTTAATGATCGCAAACGCGATAAAGCCACATATGCTTGCCCAGGAAGAAAAACCTGCGAAACATCGAGCGCTGCTTTGTCAAATGTCAGTCCCTGGCTTTTATGAACAGTTATCGCCCAAGCGAGTTTTATAGGATAATGAACGAAAGTTCCCAACACTTCTTCCTCGATTTCTTTAGTGTTTTCATCAACTTTATAGCGGATGTTTTGCCATTCATATCTTTCGACTTCGATAGTTTTGTTTTCTTCGGGAAAATGAACGAGTATTTCCTGACTCGAAAGTGATTTGATAAACCCCATTTTGCCGTTGAAATATTTTTTGTCAAAAGACAAGTCGTTTTTCACAAACATAACTTGCGCTCCAACTTTCAGTTTTAAATTCTCTTCAACAGGATATATTTTATCCGGAAAATCATCTACAATTTCGGGTTTGTAGGTTACCAATTTTCCTTCCAAATCTTCCAATGCTTGAGCATTCATTGCATCGGCTTTGGCATTGTGCGTTGTTAAAGTGATATACCCTTTATTTGCTTTCAAATCGAAATCAGGTTTTACATATTGATTCAGGTTTTGAATATCTGCAGCAGAAATTTGGTTGTTCCTGAGATTGTTCAAAATCGAAATAAAGGCGTCGTCGGTTTGACGAAAAATTTTCGACAGTTCAATATATAAAGGTGGATTTTGCTGAACAACGTGCGAATGAAAAAAGAATTTTCCTTTATAATAGGTTTTTAAAGTTCGCCATTCTTCGTCTCGAATTACGGGTGGCAACTGCAACAAATCGCCAATAAATAAAACTTGAACTCCACCAAAAGGACTGTTTTTTTTTCGAACGGTTTGCATCATAAAATCCATTGCATCCAATAAATCGGCACGAAGCATACTCACCTCATCAATAATCAGCAACTCCATATTTCGGATTACCGATTTCTTTAAACCACTCATTTTGAAGTGTCTGCGCAAAGTGGCTTTAGTTTCAAATTTGGTGTTTTCCGAAAAATGTGGTGATGAATTATCGGGAATAAATCCACCAAAAGGCAACTGAAACATCGAGTGAATGGTTACTCCGCCAGCATTTAATGCCGCAATTCCAGTTGGCGCCACCACGACGGTGTTTTTGTGCGTAGTTTGAATAATTTCCCGCAAAAGCGTCGTTTTCCCAGTTCCAGCTTTTCCCGTAAGGAAAATAGAGCGATGCGTTTGATTGATAAATCGCAAGGTATAAACAGCGGCTTCGGAGATAGTTTGCATTTGGCGTATAAATTAAAAGCTAAAATATTGTTTTAATGTTGATATAACAAAAAATGTCACGCAATTGCGTGACATTTGATATACTAATTTTGCAAAATTATTTTTTAACTTCTTCTTTTGCAGCAGGAGCTTTGTATTTGTCGTTTAATAATTTAAGGATGTCTTTGGTGATATCCAATTTGTCTTCGGCATATAAAATACTGGCGTTAGAATCTCCTGTACCATATATATAAGTAAAGCCTTTTTCTTTTCCGTAAGCTTTTATAGTCCTTTTTACACCGGCAACTAAACTATCCATTTCTGTTCCACCTTCTTGTTGTAATTGTTGAGAAAGTGCTTGTTGAGCTTGCGCTAATTGCTGCTCTCTTCTCTGCAATTCAGCTCCTTTTTGTTGTGCCCAAGCTTGACCGTTTGCTTGTGCTTGTGCTTGAAAGTTTGAAGCTTCTTGTTTAAATTTATCAATTTCAGCTTGAAGTTGTCTTCCTTTTTCTTCTCCTTTAGCTTTATATTTAGCATCAAGATCTTTTGTTCCAGTATATTCTTTCATTAAAACTGAAGTGTCTACATAAGCTGTTTTTACTTCCTTAACTTCTGCTGCTGGTTTATTGCAAGAAACAATTGAAATTGTAAGAGCAATAATTACTACTATTTTTTTCATTTTGGTGTTTTTTCTAATTTTTAATAATTGATAACAAAAATATAAAAAAATAAGTAGCATTGTCATAAAGTTGGAAAAATGCAGAAATATTTATGATATAAGTATTTGTTATCGGAATTAAATATTTTATAAGTTATATTTATTAAAATTGGATTCGTCAGCCTTTAAATAATGGATTTTGTTGTGAAATTCGAGGTAATGGTTCGGAAACAGTAAAAAGTATTCTTAAATTGGCTTAAAATGAATTTTACTTGTTTTTTATGATGTAAATGTGAGAAGAATATTCAAAATTCTCTTTCGCCTTCCAATTGGATTGTAATCCAATGAAAAAAGCTTTGATAAAATTCATTTTTCCAGATTTGTATTTTTCCGAAAGCAAACTCACATAAAAAGAATCAAATTTCATTGGCAACACTTTTTGCAACTTCATTTCTTCTTTTTCGAAAAGTAATTTTATGGCAGTTTTCGAAAAATGCCAAAAGTGAATTGGCACATCGTAAGCCGCCCAAAAATTTTCGTAATGTTTTGCGTCGAAAGATTTAAAATTGGGAACAGCAATAATTAATGTTCCTGCTGGTTTTAGCAATCGTTTCAATTCTTTGATTTGTTTGTGTAAATCTGGAACGTGTTCTAAAACGTGCCACATCGAAATCACGTCAAAAGAATGATTTTCCAATTCGCTAGTTTCTTCGACAAAAGAGATTCCTTTATTTATTGCAATAGATTTCGCTCTTTCACTTGGCTCTACTCCTATGGTTTGCCAACTATCGCTTTTTGCAACCGACAAAAAATCTCCTGTTCCGGCTCCAATATCTAATATTTTTCCTTTATTGGGTTGAAGCGAATTTATTAAATTAAGTTTGTTCTTTAAAGCTATACTTTTTATAAAATGATACAATTTTTCAAACAAAGAACGTTTATTGTCGGTGTGCGAAATATAATCCTCACTTTCGTAATACTTACCCAAATTTTCTAAACTAGGTTGCGGAAATGTAATTAGCATATCCAAAGTTTCGTCATAATATAAATCGAAAGTTTCTTTGGAAACCGAATAATCTTTTACAGAAAGGAAATGCTTTTTGTTTGAAATGTCCATTTATTTATTTTATTATTTTTTAAAATCCTCAATAATACCAAGCCTTCACAAAGTAGTTTCACGTGGAACAAATTACCTTCCCATATAAATCAACAATACAGAAACATCACTTGGCGAAACCCCGCTTATTCTGGAAGCTTGTGAAATAGTCACTGGACGAATCTTGCTTAGCTTCTGTTTTGCTTCAATTGACATTGATTTTATTTTATTATAATCGAAGTTTTCAGGGATTTTTACATCTTCTAAACGAGTCAATTTATTGGCGTTGTTTCTTTCCTTTTCAATATAACCCGAATATTTCACTTGGATTTCTGCTTGTTCTAATATTTCTTGATCCAAATTATTTTCCGCTACATAAGACGCCACTTTTTCGAATTTGATAATGTCTTCCAAATCTATTTGAGGACGAGAAAACACTTTAAACATTTTATCGCCTTGGGTTATTAAAGCTGTATCTTTTGATTCCAATATTGGATTTGCTTCAGCCATAGAAACACTAGTTTCTTTGAAAAAAGCCACCATCTTTTCGGACTCATTCAACTTGTGCTCCATTCGACGCAAACGCTTTTCAGAAGCCAATCCTATTTCGTACGACATTGGCGTAAGTCTAAAATCGGCATTATCTTGACGCAATAAAGTTCTGAATTCAGCGCGAGAAGTAAACATTCGATAAGGTTCATCCGTTCCTTTTGTAATTAAATCATCAATAAGAACTCCAATATAAGCTTCGTCTCTTTTTAAAATAAGAGGTGCTTTTTCCTGTACTTTTAATGCAGCATTAATTCCCGCCATCATTCCTTGGGAAGCGGCTTCTTCATATCCGGTGGTTCCGTTTATTTGTCCAGCAAAATACAATCCTTCGATTAACTTAGTCTCTAAAGTGTGTTTTAATTGGGTTGGAGGAAAATAATCATATTCAATTGCATATCCAGGGCGGAAAAATTTCACTTTTTCAAATCCAACAACAGAGCGCAACGCTTTAAACTGAATATCCTCCGGAAGCGAAGTAGAAAAACCGTTTACATAAACTTCACAAGTATTCCAACCTTCTGGCTCTACAAACAATTGATGTCTTTCTTTGTCTGCAAAACGATTAATCTTATCTTCAATAGAAGGACAATATCTCGGACCTAGAGATTGGATTCTACCATTAAACATTGGCGAACGATCAAAACCTTCTCTTAAAATATTATGAACTTCGAGAGAAGTATATGTCATATGACAAGATCTTTGATGAATCAAAGGCGAGGTTTCATCTGAATACGAAAATTTATCTGGCTTCGCATCTCCCTTTTCCTCATTCATTTTAGAAAAATCTAAAGAACGTCCATCGACTCTAGGAGGCGTTCCTGTTTTCATTCTACCTGATTGAAATCCTGCATTCACCAAATCTTCGGTGATTCCATAAGCAGCACTCTCTCCTGCTCGTCCTCCGCCAAATTGTTTTTCGCCAATATGAATCAATCCATTTAGAAAAGTTCCATTAGTCAATACTACGGATTTGGACTTTATTTCAATTCCAAGTGCAGTTCTGATTCCGTTTATTTTGCCGTTTTCAATAATCAAACCTTTTACCATTTCTTGGTAAAAATCCAGATTTGGCGTTCCTTCGAGCATCAATCTCCACTCTTCGGAAAAACGCATTCTGTCACTTTGAACTCTTGGCGACCACATTGCAGGGCCTTTAGATTTGTTCAACATCTTGAATTGAATAGCGGTCTTATCTGAAACAATTCCAGAATATCCACCAAGCGCATCAATCTCACGGACGATTTGTCCTTTAGCAATTCCTCCCATTGCAGGATTGCAAGACATTTGCGCAATGTTTTGCAAACTCATTGTAACCAACAAAGTTTTCGAACCTAAATTGGCAGCAGCAGCAGCGGCTTCACAACCAGCGTGACCCGCGCCAACTATAATTACATCATATTCTTCTTGAAACATCTTTTATTTGGGATTTGGAATTTATGATTCAGGATTTATATTGTGAATCACAATTCTATTTTTTTGTTCCACGTGAAACAATTGTTATTAAAAACTCAAAAGGACTTGCTATTGTTCCACGTGAAACATAGCTAGTTTTTCATCTTCTTTACTTCTCATAAGAAGTTCGTCTTTTTCGGTTTTGTCTTTATAGCCACAATAATGTAAAACACCGTGAACTAGAACGCGCTTCAATTCCTCATCGAATGAAACATTAAAATCAACAGCATTGTCTTTGACTCTTTCAACAGAAACAAAAACGTCTCCGTGTATTTCGTTTCCAATACTATAATCAAAGCTGATAATGTCTGTTAAAGTATCGTGACCTAAATGCTCAACGTTTATTTTATGCAAATAATCGTCATCACAAAAAATGTAGTTTATCTCTCCTTCTTTCTTGTTTTCAGATTTGATTACTTTTGTAATCCAGTTAGAAATTGACTCTTCATTATCAAGAGAGAATTCGGTTTCGTAATTAAAATTGATCATTTTTTATTGAAATATTCTTGAACTTTTTGATTAAAATTCGAGCGCAAAGGTAGGGATTGTCTATTTAATATTTCAATACTGTTTAAATAATCCAATAATGAGGAAGGAAGAGGTTTAGATTGATTGGTAAACTCCTTTTTATTGGTTTCGGATTGTCGTTTATTTTCTTGTCCTTGTTGCTGAATTGCCGTATTTAATTTCAATAATTCTTGCTTCACATTAAGGATTTTTTGAAGCGTTTCGTTTTTGAAACCTTTGTTCAACAATTGCTTTTCAATTTCTTTCATTTGGTCTAAAGCGTTTTGACCGTTACCTCCTAAACCTTGTTTTTCTAATTCATTTTGCAAGGCTTCACGCAATTGCTTTTGCTCTTTGTAAATTTCCATTATGGCTTGAGCATCACCTTCGCCATCTTCACCGTTTTGTCCTTCTGATCCAGGTTGATTACCTTCTTTCCCTTTTTCTCCATCTTTACCTTCTCCTGGTTTTTTCCCTTTTTTCATTCCGTCTTTCATCTTCTCCGAAAGACCTTCTTGTTTTTTTATTATGTCCGGCAATTGCATTCCCTGTCCTTGGCCAGGTTTAGGCTTTCCAGGACCTTCGCCAGACATAGACATTTGCATATTGTTTAAAATCTCAGACAAAAAATCGGCTAGTTTATTTGATGAAGAAACAACATATTGTTGATGTGAAACTCCTTTTGGAATTTGTGCGTCTGCCAATGTCTCTAAAGATTTGTCTAAATTATATTGAGCATTACCTATTTCTTTGGTGATGTTTTCACCAATTTTTGGATTACGCAAGGACATAGCAAAAAGACTATCGTCAATGTGCTTGAATTGAAGTTTTAAATCTTGCTGGATTTTAAGGTTTTTATTAAATGCTGGAGAACCTATTTTTAAACTTTTAAACTTAGCCATTAAGTCTTCTTGTGAAAATGAAAAAGCCAATAAGTTATCCAGAATTTGACGTAACATAGCAATGTCTTCTTCTAGTTGCTCCATTTCGCCACCTTCCATATTTTGCTCCATTTTTTGGGACATTTGTTTTATTTTTTTGGCGGCGCTTTTTTGCTTTGGTTTGGCAGATGCTTTTTTATCTTTTTGCAATTCATCCGAAGCTTTTTTCAAATCTTCATCAATACTTTTTTGCGCTTCTTTGTCATTTGGAATATCCAAAGGCTTTTTAAGCTCCTTGTTTTCTTTATCTAAATCTTGTAATTCTTCTTGAATTTTATCAAATTCTTTGTTGATTTCATCTTGGTTCTCGACATTGTTTTCTTTGTCTTTGTTCGATAAATCATCTTGCTTTTCGGAAAGTTTATCGAGTTTGTCTTTTAGCTGTTCTGCTTTTTTCTGAACATAATATTTCTTGGTGAGCTCAACTAATTGTTCTAAGCTCTTCGTTTGATTCTTGGCAGTCTGTTTAAACTTGTCCATTTTTTCCATCAAGTCTTCTTTCTGGATTTTATCATTGAGTTCTTTTAGTTCGTCTAATAATTTTTTATTTTTCTCTAAATCCTTATCAACATTGTCCAAACTCTTTTGCAAATCTTGTTTGAATTCATCCGTCTTATCCGTTTTAGTTTTGTCAAGATTATCTTTCATTTTCTCGGCAAAATCTTTCATCATTTTATCCTGCTGATTTTGACGTTTAATAAAATCATTGATTTTTTGTTGGTCTTTAAATTCAAGAGTTTCTTTTTCCTTTCCTGACTTTTGCAACTTATCCATCTCTGAGATTTGCTTGTCTTGATTTTTTAATGACTTTTCTAAGCTGTTGATGTTGTCATTTTGCTGTTGTAAATCCTGATCTTTAATTTCATCATCAGTTGCAATGCGATTTGAAAAAACAGAAGATTTTGTGCTTTTGAAATTATGAATAGCATCATTGTCAAAAACTTCAAAATAATATTCATAAGAAACTCCTTGCTCTACTGGAAGTGAACTTGGAAAAGCAAAAATAAACTGATCATAAAGTTTTGCTTTTACAGAAATTGTTCCGCGCTTAACTGATTCTGGTTTGTTTTTAGGATAATAAACAACCTGAAGCTTGGACAATCCATAATCATCCGAGATTTGACCTAAAACATACTTTTTATCGATTTTGAGACTATCTGGGGCATTGTTTACATTGATGGTTGGAAACTGATCTTTGATTACAGAAATCTGATAGTTCAATTTCTCATAGTTTTTTACTTTAGAATTCGAAGTAAGAATTTGATATTCTGTATTTTGAGAGATTAATTTGGATAACGTAAAATCATTTTCAGACTTGGAAAAAGGAAAATTAGATGTCAAATCTTTCCATACTACATTTTGGGTTGCTAAAGTGTTGATTTTCCAAGTAACACGGGTTCCTTCCGGAATAATGGCGTTTCCATTGCCTTTGATAATCTCGGATCTTATTTTCAAATAGGAAGGAAAATTCAATTGCATTTCAAAATTGGCAATCGATGGCACGGTAACCACATTCAGTTGATAATCCGGAGAAGAAACGGCATTAGCCTCCACGTGAAACAAAACGTTCGATGTTGGTTTTTCAATTTTATATAGAAATTCTCCAGCTTTATTAGTTTCCATAAAATAACTTTCATCTCCGATGAAAATCATAGCGTTTTCTGGAATTATTTTACCTTCCGTTTTTAGTCGAATAATAAAGTCCTTGTTTTGTTCCGTTTGTAAATTATAATTCAACATCACAAACCGAAAAGGCGCTGGAGGAGAAAATTGATCTTGAAAATGCACCACCCTATTCAAACTTTGAGAAAGTATTTTACTGTTTCCAGAAACGTAAAAGACGGCAAAAAACAAAATAGGAAATATCGCTAATGGCAAATACTTCTTATTGACATTAAAGTTTATTGCGTTTCCAAAAGGGATTGGTTGTAACGAATTTGCCTTTTGTTCAATCGAAGCCAATAACAATTCCGATTGATTTTTGTCATTCGTCAATTGAAGGAAATTCGTTAGTTTGTCACTTACTTCCGAGAAATGATTTCCAATTATGGTTGACGCTTCTTTATAATCAATTCCTTTTTGGAGTTTGAACAATTTAAATATTGGAAACAAAATAAAACGCAACAAAAGGAAAATTTCAACACCAATAAAAGTCCAAAACAAGACCGTTCTTCCCATTGGCTTTAGCCAAAGAAAATATTCCACGAAAAGCGTGAACAAGAAATACAACAATCCTAAGCCGATGAAGAAAATAATTCCTCGAATCAGTTCGTTAGTGTAAAACTTCTTGATGAAAAGTTCCAGCTTTTGATATATGATATTTGACGGTTCCAAAATATATTACTTGTAATTAAATAACTGCTAAAAGTACTAATTTATCTTAATTAGAAAACGTTAAAAATTTATCAAACTTAAATAGTTGGAGAATTGGAAACGATTTGGTATTTTTAGAAAAATCTTTTAGTATGAAATATTTATGGGCATATAGTATTCCAGTTATTGGTGTTCTAGGAATATATCTAGGTGGTTTTTGG
The DNA here is from genome assembly GCF_043780635.1 of Flavobacterium sp. Classification (GTDB taxonomy): domain Bacteria; phylum Bacteroidota; class Bacteroidia; order Flavobacteriales; family Flavobacteriaceae; genus Flavobacterium. Next base: position 26,704 of record NZ_JAYWCK010000135.1, on the reverse strand, counting down.
TCGTTCTCTGCATTACTGTTTGCTTTTGTCGTGATTCCTTTTCTTGAGTTGCTCTTGCCAAAAGACGAGAAAAATTATGATCAAGAAACCGTTTCAAAAAGATTGAAAAACAAGTTTTTTGATGTTTTGCTTTATTTGAATGTTCCCATTGTTTATGGTGCAATATTCTTTTGTTTGTATAAAATTACTCAAACTGAAGTCTCAAAAACTGAAATCATTGGGATGACATTGAGTCTTGGGATTATTCTTGGTGCCAACGGAATTAACGTTGCACATGAACTGGGTCATAGGACGAATCTTTTTGAAAGAATTCTGGGAAAACTTCTTTTAATTCCAAGCCATTATACCCATTTTTTTATAGAACACAATCACGGGCATCATTTGCATGTTTCAACTCCCGACGATCCTTCAACGGCCAAATACAATCAAAACCTATATGCTTTTTGGTTTCAAACTGTAACGGGAACGTATAAAAAAGCTTGGGAAATTCAAAAAAAATTAAATGCTAGTGACAATCGTTCTTTCTTTAATCTAAAGAATGACATGTTTTGGTTTACGATAATTCAAATTAGTTATTTGGTGCTAATTTATTCGTTCATTGGATTCAAGGGCTTTATATTTGTTTTATGTGCCGGAATTATTGGCTTTCTTTTGCTAGAAACCATTAATTATATTGAGCATTATGGATTAAAAAGAAACCAACTCGCATCCGGTAGATTTGAACGCGTGTCAGAGAAACATTCTTGGAATTCTAATCATGTCCTAGGGAGAATTATTCTTTATGAACTCACTCGACACAGCGATCACCATTTTAAATCTCAAAAGAAATACCAAATTTTAGAATACCATGATATTTCGCCACAAATGCCTTATGGTTACCCAACATCTATAGTTTTGTCTTTTTTTCCTCCGCTTTGGTTTGCTATTATGAATAAAAGAATTCCTGAAGAAATGAAGTAGATTTTTAGTACTTATTGGTTTTATCTAAAAATCTGAGAAGTCTGCCAATCTACCAATCCTTTTAATTTATCTTTGCAAAAAAAACTACAGAAATGTCAAAGCAAGTTCGGGTGCGTTTTGCACCAAGTCCAACGGGACCTTTACATATAGGCGGTGTTCGTACTGCCCTATTCAATTATTTGTTTGCCAAAAAAAACAACGGCGTTTTCTTTCTTCGAATTGAAGACACAGACCAAAATCGTTTCGTTCCAGGTGCCGAAGAATATATTATGGAAGCCCTAGAATGGTTGGGGATTTCTCCGGATGAAACCATTGGAAAAAATGAAAAGTTTGGCCCTTACAAACAATCCGAAAGAAAACATTTGTATAAGCAATATGCCGATGAATTGATCAATTCAGGAAATGCCTATTATGCTTTTGATACTGCAGAAGCTTTGGATATACATAGAAAACAACACGAAGAACAAGGAAAGACTTTTATTTATAATTGGCACAATCGAGAAAAATTAGATACTTCTTTGGTAATTTCTAAAGAAGATACCGAGAACAGAATTGCTGCTGGTGAAGATTATGTCATTCGTTTTAAAACACCGGTTGATGAAACTTTGCATTTGCAAGACATCATTCGTGGCGAAGTTAAGTTTGAAACTAGTCTACTTGACGATAAAGTGTTGTTCAAAAGTGACGGAATGCCAACGTATCATTTGGCTAACATTGTCGATGATCATTTAATGGAAACTTCACACGTGATTCGTGGCGAAGAATGGTTGCCGTCAATGCCGTTACACGTTATGTTGTACCGTGCTTTTGGTTGGGAAGCGCCGGAATTCGCACATTTACCTTTGATTATGAAACCTGTTGGAAACGGAAAATTATCAAAACGTGATGGTGATAAAATGGGATTTCCCGTGTTTCCATTAGATTGGACCCGAGCCCCTCAAGGCGAACTGAGCGAAGCTAAAACAGCCGAAGGTGTTTCATCAGGTTACAGAGAAAAAGGATTTTTTCCAGAAGCTGTGGTCAACTTTCTAGCTTTATTAGGTTGGAATGACGGAACCGAAAAAGAATTATTTACTTTGGAAGAATTAGAAAACGCTTTCGATTTGAGTAGAGTTCATAAAGCGGGCGCTAAATTTGATCCAGAGAAAAACAAGTGGTTCAATCATCAATATTTACAAGTTCAAAATCCTGTTAAATTAGCTTTTGATTTTATTCCATTAATTGAGAAAAAAGTAGATTATAAAATAATTAGAGATGAAAACCCAATTAAAAGAATTGATGAAAAAGTTGGTCATATTCCTTTTCAAGAATATCGAGACTCGAATTTTGCTCACAAGGACTTTAATTACATTTTAAAAGTGATTTCTCTTATAAAAGAAAGAGCAAACTTTGTTTCTGATTTTTGGGAGTTCTCTGATTTTTTCTTTTTAGCTCCAAATTCATTTGATGAAAAAATTTCTAATAAAGTTATTAATGAAGAGTCAAAAAAATTACTTTTGGAATTATCTATTCATATAAAAAACTTGAATTTTGAAAATACTGCTTATATATTTGACGGAATAAACACTTGGTTAGTTAGTAAAGAGATTAATTTTGGAAAAATTGCGCAGCCTTTAAGATTGTCATTAGTTGGAAAATTAAAAGGCCCTGACATTTATGAAATAATAAAAACATTAGGAAAAGTAGAAACGATTAATAGAATTGAGAAAGCAATAGCTACTTTATAAAACTTAAAAGCTCCCAAATTTGGGAGCTTTTTTTATAAATAAAGAATCAAATTTCCATTTAATATTCCTGGATTGCCTTTGAAATCAACACCTAGATTTTTGTTATTTAAATTGCCAAGCATATTGTTTATTCCATATTGATACGAAATACTCAACCGAACATGCCGAACTCCAGCAGTAATCCCTATGACAGGATAAAAGTTAAAAGTAGAAATATCCGCAATGTCTTTGGCCAACAAAGTAGTTCCGGTAATAATATTGTTTTCTTTGCCCTTCTCCACATTTAGTTTTCCATTAACCTGAACTAAGGGTCCAAACTCAAAACTTAAATGGTTTTCAATAATTTTATAACTCCACATTAAAGATATTTGGGCAGAAGGTAATTTATAATTAGTGTCTTCTGTAATAAAACCACTGTTTGTGGTTACCGAAAAATTATTTTCGCTAAACTGAATCGCATAAACCATATCCCAGTCGTCATAGAAATTTCCTCGCATCGAAAGACCTACATTCCAACCCGTTCCGGCTTTTGTTTGAAAATCATTAGTGTTCAAAGTAAATTGATTTACACCAATACTAATTCCAATTCTATTCGAATCTCGATATTCGTATTGTGCAAAAACAGTCATTGAAATTAGTGCAAAAACAGAAGCTAAAAATAATCTTTTCATAAAATTGGAATTAAACAACGGCAAACCTAAAGTTTTTTTGTAATTTAACGGTTAATTTTTTTAACTAAATTAAACTACTTATGGACATTCCGTTAATTATCCTTCTTGTATTTGGATTATTTATTTTTCTTTCTTCTTTTTTTACCGTGAAGCAGCAATCATCATTTGTTATCGAACGTTTTGGAAAATTCTTAAACGTGAGAAGTTCAGGTTTGCAACTTAAAATTCCTTTGATTGACAGAATTGCTGGCCGTGTCAATCTTAAAATTCAACAATTGGATGTTATTATCGAAACCAAGACAAAAGACAACGTATTTGTTAAAATGAAAGTTTCGGTGCAATTCAAAGTGATACCGACCAATGTTTATGATGCTTTTTATAAACTCGAATATCCTCACGACCAGATTACGGCTTACGTTTTTGACGTTGTTCGTGCCGAAGTTCCAAAATTGAAATTAGATGATGTTTTCGAAAGAAAAGATGACATTGCTATTGCCGTAAAACGCGAATTAAACGACGCAATGACTACTTATGGTTACGATATCATCAATACATTGGTAACCGATATTGATCCGGATATCCAAGTGAAAAATGCTATGAACCGAATTAATGCCGCCGACAGAGAAAAAACAGCTGCAGAATTTGAAGGCGAAAGCACCAGAATTAGAATTGTGGCTAAAGCCAAAGCTGAAGCGGAAAGCAAACGTCTTCAAGGACAAGGAATCGCTGATCAAAGGCGTGAAATTGCCCGTGGATTAGTAGAAAGTGTTGAAGTTTTAAACCGTGTTGGAATCAATTCGCAAGAAGCATCAGCATTGATTGTGGTAACACAACATTATGATACTTTGCAAGCCATTGGCGCAGACGCAAATTCTAATTTGATTTTATTGCCTAATTCTCCACAAGCTGGAAGTGATATGCTCAACAATATGGTGGCTTCATTTAGCGCTTCAAATCAAGTGGGCGAAATGATGAAAAAACAAAATAGAAAATTAAAACCAAAAACAGATGAACATACATTTATTCAACATCAAGCGCCACAAGAACCAGATGCTCCAAAATTACCGGAAACAGAAATATAAAACATCAGATAATTTCAATAAAAAAGAGGCTTAATCGCCTCTTTTTCTTTTTGTAAACCAATTAATTATCAGTGGAATTACTATGTTGAGAATCATTCCGGATGAATTTGACAGAATCGATTTATAATCTCCCAAAAACCCTTTTATTATGTTTTTTAGCAAAAGACTTTCTTCTGCTTTTTCATAATCTAAAACAATTTTTTGAAGGTTCAATTCTTTTTCAAGTCTGAGAATTTCCAGTTCTAATTCAATTTGTGCGTAGGACGAATATTTTTTGGTTTCCATAATTTAGTCGTTAAAAAAGATTTCTGAAAATTTCTCCAAAATTGGTCCTTCAACAACTTTATCCTTAACTAAAAATAAAAGTCCGGTAATGACTAAATAAATTGCGCCAACGATAAGAAATCCCAAAGCATTACTATTCAAGGCTTCCCCGATTGCAAAAGCACCCGCGATAGAACAAAATAATAAAACCAAAGACAACGACATCGCAATTAATACAAATTTCAAAATCATCGTGGTCGATTTCATTGCTACTTTGAAACCCCAAAGCTTATAATACGCCGCGCTGTTTTCGATATATTTCTTTGCTTGTTTTTGAATGTCCTCGGTGTGTTCTTTTAGTTCTTCGAAAGCCATAAATAAGTTATTTAAACGGTTTCTTTTTGTTGATTAGCCATCTGTTTTTTTAGAAGTTTGGCGTTTTGTTCTTTCAAGTCAGCCAACTTTGTTTCCAAAAAAGAAATAACATCTTCGGTTTTATGACTCATATTAGAAACTAATTCTTCATAGGTTTCATCCAAGTCGTACTTTGCTCCTGAAAATCTACTTCTCAATTTTTCTGATGCATCTTCCCATTTATGTTTTAAATTGTTTTTAGCATCATCATAACCTTCTTTGATTTTTTCTCTGGTTTTTGAACCTTTGTCCGGAGCAAATAATATTCCTACTCCTGCTCCAATCGCTGCACCTAATAAAAGTGCCAATACTGAATTTCCTGTGTTGTTTGACATCACTTTTAGAATTAAAATTAATACTGTCCTAAAGTTACAAACTTTGTTAACAACTCAATGTTAATAAGGCGTTAAAGTATTTTAATTCAACTAGAAACCGTAAATAAGCCGTTTTCTTATAATAAATGCATAACAAATATAGCGGAAGTTGCCCAATTAAAAAAACTGCATTAAAAAGCATTTATGAAAGCCGTTTTTGATTGATAAATCCTATAACAAACAGAAAGTTTATAGAAGTTTCCAATAATTAAAAAATCGCATTGTTAATGCGATTTATATTGTCAAAAACTATAATTCTAATCCGTTTAGTAATTCCAAAACATTTTCGTTCTTTTCATTGTTTTTTAAGTTGGAAAGTTGTTTTTTGAACTCATTCAAATTATCTAAATCTTTTTTCAAATTTTGAATAGCAAAAAACCGAACTGCTGTTAATTGACTTTTTAACGACATCGAATATAATTTTGTCAAAGGTTCTTGTTCAATATCTTTTGCCAAAGCTTTATCAGAATATTTCAAAATCAAATTCGAGAACAATAACGAATTGTTGTCATTTTTAATGTTTTTGATAATGGTCTGGGTAATCAAACTGTAATTATCAATACTCTTTATGTTTTCAATAATAGGTTTCAGAAGGATTTCTGCTGCATCTTCATCTTTTTCCTTTACGTATTTATTGATTTCTTTTTGAGTATTCATCAATAAGTTTTCTTCTTTTTTCCCTTTTTCTTCCCAAGCATCTTTGAGTCCAACGGTTTTGTTGAAAACTAATTTAGAAGCTGTTGAATCTTTATCCACATTGAAATAACCCAAACGTTGAAACTGGAATTTTTCGTCTGATTTCGCATCCGAAAGACTAGGCTCTACAAATCCTTTTACAATTTGCAAAGAATTTGGATTCATAAAATCGAGGAAGTTTTTCTCTTTATGGCTGTCCGGTGATTCATCAATAAAAAGCCGGTCATACAAACGAACTTCCGCTTCAATAGCGTGTGGTATTGAAACCCAATGCAAGGTTCCAGCCACTTTCCGTTGGCTGGCTTCGCTCCCGCTTCCTGAACGAGATTCTTCGTCATAAGTAACGTGAATTTCTGTGATATTTCCAGCTGCATCTTTTACGACACTTTCGCCTTTAATGATGTAGGCGTTTTTCAATCGCACTTCTCTACCTATGGACAAACGGAAAAATTTAGCTGGAGCTTCTTCTAAAAAGTCTTCTCTTTCGATGTATAATTCTTTAGAAAAAGGTACTTTTCTGAAACCGGCATCGTCATCTTCCTGATTATTTTCGGCATCCAAAAGTTCTTCTTTATCCGATGGATAATTGGTAATTATCACTTTTATTGGATCTAAAACCGCCATAACTCTTGGTGCCGTTTTGTTTAAATCTTCGCGTAAACAAAACTCCAAAAGCGAAACATCAATCACATTTTCTCTTTTGGCAACGCCAATAATATCACAAAATTTCCGAATGGAATTGGCCGTATAACCTCTTCTTCGCAAACCTGAAATGGTAGGCATTCTTGGATCATCCCAACCATTTACTATATTTTCTTGAACCAATTGCAATAGTTTTCGCTTGCTCATTACGGTGTAATTCAAATTTAAACGCGCAAACTCATATTGGTTGGGTCTTACTTTATTGTCATCATAAATTTGGTCTAAAAACCAATTGTATAATTCTCTGTGCATCACAAATTCCAAGGTGCAAATAGAATGCGAAATTTGCTCGATATAATCACTTTCGCCGTGAGCGAAATCATACATTGGGTAGATTTTCCAATCGTCTCCTGTTCTATGGTGATGACGGTGCAAAACTCTATACATCAACGGATCGCGCATCAACATATTAGTGGATGCCATATCAATTTTGGCACGCAAAACGTGGCTTCCTTCCGGGAAATCACCGTTTTTCATTCCTTGGAACAAAGTTAAATTCTCTTCAACAGAACGATTTCTAAAAGGACCATCAATTCCTGCTTGCGTTGGAGTTCCTTTTTGATCAGCCATAGCTGACGAAGATTGACTGTCAACATAAGCTTTTCCATTCTGAATCATAAGAACCGCCCAATCATACAATTGCTGGAAATAATCAGACGCAAAACGCTCTTCAGCCCATTCGAAACCCAACCAATGCAAATCATCTTTAATGGCGTCTACATATTCCTGCTCTTCTTTGGCGGGATTAGTATCGTCAAAACGCAAATTTACAGGCGCATTGTACTTTAGACCCAAACCAAAATTCAGACAAATGGATTTGGCGTGACCAATGTGTAAATAACCATTAGGTTCTGGAGGGAAACGGAAACGTAAATTCTCTTGAGGAAAACCACCTTCTAAAGTGTCTTCTATGATTTGTTCTATAAAATGAAGTGATTTCTCTTCGGTTGACATAATTTTCTATATTGAAACGCAAAGGTAAAAAAATAGATGATAGATAATAGACTTGGAGATAATAGACTTTGAATTAAAATAATTAATACATTTGTATAAATACTGAAACTTATGAGACAAGTAACCGTTACTATTCCAGATGAATACTATGATAATTTGGTGCAATTTTTAAAACCAATTCCTGATACATTTATAGACAACAGTCAAGAAGAATACAATCGCTCCATAGAAAAAATGGTTTTAGAAAGAATTAAAAACGCAAAACCAGAAGATTATATCAGCTGGGAAGAATCTAAAAAAAGACTCCATACAAAATGGAATAAATAATGTATGAGATAATTATTCTTGTACGTGCTGATTTGGAAGCAGATGAAATTTCTGAATATTATGAATCAGTTTCTAATGGATTGGGAACAAAATTCTACAATGAATTTGAAGATTATGTAGAAACATTGAAGACATTTCCTTTTTTTGAGGAAAAATACAATATTGTCCGCACTTTACCTCTAAAGAAATTCCCTTATACTATCCATTTTACAGTTGATGAAAACGAAAAAATAGTCTCTATACAAGCTGTAACCTCTAATTACCAAGATCCAAACACCACAAGATTAAAATTATAAAAATGGGAATTATAAAACTAAAAAATATTCGAACTTACTCTTATCACGGCTGTTTAATCGAAGAAGGAAAAATAGGCTCTGATTACGCTGTGGATTTAGAAGTAAAAACTGATTTGAGAAAATCAGCTATTTCAGATAATCTGGAAGATACCGTGGATTATGTGCTTTTGAACCGCATTGTCGAGGAAGAAATGGATATTCGTTCCAACCTTTTGGAACACGTTGCGCACCGAATTATCAAAAGAATTTTCGATGAAGTAGCTGCCATTTCTAGAATTACATTGGCTGTTTCAAAACTGAATCCTCCTATTGGCGGTGATGTTGAAGCCGTTACGATAGAAATGGAAGAATACAGGAATTAAATTAATTACAAATTTCAAATTACGAATTACGAATTTTAAAAATTGTTAATTATCAATTGTTAATTATCAATTGTTTGCTATATTTGCACACCAATAAATAATTGGCGTCGTGGCCGAGCGGCTAGGCTGGGCTCTGCAAAAGCTCCTACTCCGGTTCGAATCCGGACGATGCCTCAAGAAGAGATACAGAAATGTGTCTCTTTTTTTTATAACATTTTTAGAAAAAATAAATTAAAGTTACGGTTCGAATCCGGACGATGCTTTTAAAACCTTCAAGGAAAATAAGAGGTAATTTTAGAAACACTTGTATAATTTTGTGAGCACTAAGTCGAGAGACTTTGCGCAGCTGGGGATTTAGGAACAGAGTATTTTCTGTTTAACGAAAATGTGATACAAAATAGCAATTCCACTAAAACCCCAATATATTAAAACTCCAGTTATACTACATTTATCTTATTTATTACTAATTAAAAGATAATATGTAGTATTTTTTTTAAACTTTACAGTTGTTAAACTAACAAGACTTTGATGATATAAATAACTTATTGTCGAAGCATTATTATTAGTTTCAATTAATTCTCCTTGATATTCTAAAGTGTTTTTATTGAGTAAAAACTGCTCTTTATCAGAAAAAATATAAGTAACTAAATTGTCTCCTTTTTTAGTTAGTGAACGTAATAACATCACATGTCCACCTGTTTTTAAAGGGATATTACAAAGGTATTCATCTCTATTCGGATTAAAACTAAATCCATTATTCACTGCAAAAGCATCAAACTGCGACGATGTTAGGTTATTACTTAATTCTAATTGTTCTAATGTAATTAAACATTGTGATTTGACATTATTACTAATAAAGCTAATAATTATTAATGCTAAGATTTTCTTCATATGATTATTTTTTCTTAAATGTTGCACAACTTATAAATATACGTGAGTTATTGATTTTCTAAAACCTACTTATCAATTCTCTCTAAAGCATCTTTCAACTTCTCTTTTTCTTTTGGAAACCAACCCTGAACAATTAATGCTATCCCGAAAATCATCAAAACAATACTGATTCCTTTTTTGATTTTAAGAATATTTTTTGGTGTCATTTTATTTTTTAACTGCTTGGCTAATAGTATTTTTATACAATCAACAAACACATAAGATAAAATTACGGAGGCGAAAAAAGTAAGCATTCTAGAGGTTTGCATTTCAAGTTTTGGTCCAACCGAAATAATAATGGCCAACCAAAATCCCAAAACTCCAATGTTAATAATGTTTAAAAAAAAGCCTTTTATGAATAATCCAAGGTAATCTTTTCTAATAATTTCATTGTCAATTTTATGAATGTTTATTTTCTTTTCTTTGTGTAAACTGATATACGAAATAACACCATAAGACAGCATTAATATTCCTCCAAACATAAAAAGCGCCGAGTTGTCTTTAATACTTGTTATCAATCTATAACTTCCTACATAAGCAATGGTGATGAATACAATATCTCCTAAAACTACACCTAAATCAAAAACTAAAGCTGCTCTAAATCCTTTTATAATACTGGTTTCTAGTAATATAAAAAAAACAGGACCAATCATAAAACTTAAAAATATTCCCCACGGAATACCCGATAAAATATCATTTATCATTGAAAAAAAATTAAAAATTTTTAAATAATTTATTCAAAAAAAATCCCAAAGACAAAGCCTCTAGGAATTTTATTAATTTTCTGTAATAGTTCCACCCGCAAAGGCTTGTTGTTTTATTTGTTTTGGCTTGCCAAAAATAGTAATATTTCCTCCCGCATTTACTTTGGCATCTACAAGTGTGCTTGCATTTACATCAGCACTCCCTCCTGCAGAAACACTGACAGTTGTTTGAGAAGTTTCAAAATTCTTGGCATTAAAAATTCCTCCAGAAGTAATAGTTGCTTTTTGAGTAACTGCTCTTCCTGATAAATTAATAATACCGCCAGAATTAAGTTTCGCAGTTATATTATCAACATCAAGTTCAACCTCAATCATTGCACCTTCTTGGGTTGATAATTGAATTGTGGTTTGTTTAAATTCAGTTGCACAACTCACAATACTTCCTTCATTTGCATCAATACTTTGAATGTTTTTAAAGTATAAAGTAACTTTTGTGTCATCACCAGACAACATTTTAGTTATTGACATTCTAAGTTTTAAAACGCCATTTTTATTAACTGCTTCAAAGTTGCTTTCATTTTTTCCGGTTACAACTACTTTATTTTCATTAGAAGGAATTAAAGTTACATTCAATTGATCAAATACTCTTATTTCATCAAAACTTTCTAGTTTGATTGTAGTTTGACCAAAATTTACTTGGGTTAAAAACACAAATACCAGTAAAAAAATCTTTTTCATTTTATTAAATTTAGTTGTTAATTAATTCAAAAACACTTAATCATTTCGTCTTATAAAATTAAAATCCAATTGTTTTTTGACTAAATCAGCATTTTTAACTTTAACGTAAATTTCGTCACCTAATTGCAACAAAGCTTTTGTAGTTGCGCCAACCAAAGCATATTGTTTTTCGTCGAAAGTATAATAATCATCTTTTATTTCACGAATTCGAACCATTCCTTCGCATTTATTTTCGATAATTTCAACGAAAATTCCCCATTCAGTCACACCAGAAATTACACCTAAAAATTCCTGATCGTTGTGATTCTGCATATATTTAACCTGCATATATTTGATGGAATCACGTTCGGCATTGGTAGCCAAATCTTCCATTGTAGAGGAATGCAAACATTTTGCTTCGTACTTTTCTTCATCTACAGATTTTCCTCCATCAAGATAATGTTGCAATAATCGATGCACCATTACATCAGGATAACGACGAATTGGCGAGGTAAAATGACTGTAATAATCAAAAGCTAATCCATAATGACCAATATTGTCTGTCGAATATTTGGCTTTACTCATAGTTCTAATCGCCAGCGTATCTATTAAATTCTGCTCTTTTTTTCCAACAACTTCACTCAATAAATTATTCAATGATTTAGAAATATCTCCTTTATTTCTGAAATCTATTTTATAACCAAATTTTGAAATCACGGTTTGCATTGCAATTAATTTATCCTCATTAGGTTCGTCGTGAATACGATAAATAAAGGTTTTCTTTTGTTTTCCAATATATTCTGCGACTTTTCTATTGGCTAATAGCATAAATTCTTCAATCAAATGATTGGCATCTTTTGATATTTTAAAATAAACCCCTTCTGGCTCTCCCTCTTCATCTAAATTGAATTTTACTTCCACTTTATCAAAAGAAATAGCGCCTTCATTCATTCTATTTCTACGAAGAATTTTGGCTAAATCTTGCATTTTAAGCGTTGCAGCAACAATTTCATCCGAAACCATATAAGAACTTCCTGTGATAGAAGTTTCTCCTGGAATAGTGTTGTCTTTCGTCTCTATGATGTATTGTGCTTCTTCGTAAGCAAATCGTTGATCTGAAAAAATCACTGTTCTTCCAAACCATTGATTGACCACTTGTGCTTTTTCTGTTATTTCAAAGATGGCAGAAAATGTATATTTCTCTTCTTGAGGTCGAAGTGAACAAGCAAAATTAGATAACACTTCAGGTAACATTGGTACCACTCTATCTACTAAATAAACCGAAGTTGCTCGTTGATAAGCTTCATCATCCAGAATTGTTCCTTCTTGTAAATAATAAGAAACGTCAGCAATATGAACACCAATTTCGTAATTTCCGTTTTCTAATTTTATGAAAGACAAAGCATCATCAAAATCTTTTGCATCTTTTGGATCAATAGTGAAAGTCAATGTATCGCGCATATCACGACGATTTTTGATTTCTTCTTCTGTAATCGAAGTATCAATTTTTTGGGCATAAACCTCTACTTCTACTGGAAATTCTGCTGGTAAACCATATTCAGCTAAGATTGCGTGAATTTCAGTATCGTGTTCTCCAGGTTTTCCAAGAACTTTTATTACGGAACCAAAAGGACTATCGGCTCTTTTAGGCCAATCTTCAATATGAACTAAAACGACATCGCCTTGTTCAGCTTCTCTCAATTTATCTTTTGGAATAAAAATATCGGTGTACATTTTTGGATTGGCGGTAGAAACGAAAGCAAAATTCTTCTGGATATCAATTACACCAACAAAATCGGTTTTAGCTCTTTCGACTACTTCAATAACTTCACCTTCAGGTCTTCTTCCTTTTCTTCGATTATAAACATACACTTTTACAGTGTCTTTGTCTAAAGCTCTATTTAGATTATTAGTCGGAATAAAAACGTCTTCTTCTAATTCCGGACAAACAAAATATGCGGTTTTTCTGCCAGTCATATCAATTTTTCCTTCGTAATAATCTTGACTAATGGCTTTGATTAGATATTTTCCTGGTTCTGTTTCAGTAATTTTTTTTTGTGAAGCAAGAATTTTTAAATCCCTTATAATTTCATTTCTGCTTTTGGTGTCATCTTTCTCTAAAATAGCAGCTATTTGTTTGTAATTAAATGCTTTATTGGAATTTTGTGATAGTATTTTTATAATTTTATTAGAAAAATCTTTCTCTTTATTTTCTGGTTTTCTCAACTTTTTACTCATAATTCTTTTCTTAAAAGTCTAAAATTACGAAATTGTATTCAGTGTTTAGTATTCCTAATGTAGTTTTAAAGAAATAATAACTTTCGTATCTTTATAAAAAAGTAAAAATGGAAGATTTTAAAACCATTACCATATTCAATTATACACACGAAATAGTGGTTCTAAAACATAGATTGGATCAGGAGGAAATTCAATACTATTTCGAAAACGAAACAATGTCTTCAATTGCTCCATTTTATTCAAATGCGCTGGGTGGAATTAAACTTAAAATTCATCCCAATGATTTCGAAAAGGTTCAAAATATTTTAGACGAATTAAATTCTAATTTAAATATTGTTTAAATTTATAAAGTTGTCAACATCTATTAAAAACAACAAAAAGAAAAAGGAAATTAAATTTATTTTTTAATGGTTATTATAGCGTGTTGATAGTTACAATAAGTTTATTTTTAAAAGCTATATTTTGTTGTTATACTTTTTTATAACGATTTATTAACATAGTTATATTAAGTTAAATAGTTTATTTTAAACTAATTTTAAAAAACAATTAACAATGGTTAACAATTAAAAAACATTTGTTTTTGTAAATAACTTACTATTGATTTTTTGTTAACAACAGCACTTTTTATATCAATAACTTTTCTAAAAATTAACCAAACTAAATTTGGTTATTTCATTCAGGTTTTGGATTACATTTTTATTTCATACAAACAAGAAATAGTTCTAATTTTCTATCTAAAGTTATAAACATTTAATGTTAACTTAAGGTTAACTGATTATCAATGTTTTATGAAATACTATCAACACTACTATAATTTAACATATTCATTATAAAATATTTATTATTTTATTCAGGTTTCTATTGATATGATTTTTGATAAAAACTTTAAATTATTAATAATAGAATAGTTATATTTTTAAGAGTATTAATTTAAAATTACGCAATTGTTTCCCTAAATTTGCGCAACAGAACTAATAATAAAAATATGAAAATCTCCATTGGGAACGATCACGCAGGACCAGATTATAAAAAAGCAATCGTTCAATATTTAGAATCTAAAGGACACGAAGTAACTAATTACGGAACTGACACAGATGCTTCTGTAGATTATCCAGATTTTGGTCATCCTGTAGCTAATGATGTTTCTGAAGGAAAAGCTGATTTTGGTATTGTTATTTGTGGTTCAGGAAACGGAATTGCAATGACGGTGAATAAACATCCAAAAGTTCGAGCAGGTTTATGTTGGATTAAAGAAATTGCTTATTTGACTCGTTTACATAACGATGCTAATGTTCTAAGTATTCCGGCACGTTATACTTCGATTCAACAAGCGGTAGAAATTGTAGAAACTTTTTTAACTACAGAATTCGAAGGAGGAAGACACCAAAACAGAGTAGATAAAATTAGTTGTTAGTATATTTTGGGAAGCAATCACAACCACGGTCATCATCATCACGAAGTACAAGGTAAAAATCTTCTATTTTCGATTGTATTAAATCTTGTAATTACGGTTGCGCAAGTTATTGGCGGACTTATTTCAGGTAGTTTAGCGTTACTTTCTGATGCGCTTCATAATTTTTCCGATGTTCTTTCTTTGGTTTTCAGCTATGTTGCCCATAAATTATCCAAGAAAAAAGCCTCTGCTAATCAAACTTTTGGTTACAAAAGAGCAGAACTTATTGCTGCTTTTGTAAATGCGTTGACCTTAATCATTGTGGCTTTGTTTTTAATTTACGGAGCAACAGAACGGTTTTTCAACCCACAAGAAATTAAATCAGGATTGGTAATTTGGCTTTCAATTTTAGGAATTGTCGCCAATGGTTTGTCTGCTTTACTATTAAAAAACGATGCTGATAAAAACCTGAATATGAAATCAGCTTATTTGCATTTGTTTACAGATATGTTGGCTTCGGTAGCGGTTTTAGTTGGCGGATTGTTAATGAAATATTTTCAATGGTTTTGGGTCGATAGCGTATTGACGTTGATTATCGCCATTTATTTAATAATTGTTGGATTTGATTTACTCAAAAAATCCACTCAAATGCTGATGCTTTTTACACCTGTTCATATTGATATAGAAGAAATTGTTCAAGAAGTACACAAAATTTCTGGTGGCGGAAAACTACACCATATTCACGTTTGGCATCTTAATGATGATGAACTTCATCTCGAAGCACATTTAAATTGTCTTGCGGATATAAAAATGTCTGAATTCAATGAAATAATTCACCAAGTAGAACACGTTTTATTTGATAAATTTCAAATCAATCACATCAATATTCAACCGGAATATAATAAAGAAGAAGACTCAAAGGATTTTATCGTCTAAGATTAACGTCAAAATCACATAATGACCAACATACAATTCATTTCCAAAACTGTTGTCACAGCTGCTATAAACATTCAAAACACAGTTCAATTATTACAGGAAGATTGCACTATACCGTTTATTTCCCGTTATCGAAAAGATAAAACCGGGAATTTGGATGAAGTTCAAATTGAACAAATTGCCAAACTCCAAAAGGATTATGAAGTCATTATAAAACGAAAAGAGGCCATTTTAAAATCCATCGAAGAGCAAAACGCATTGACTCCTGAATTAGATAAAAAAATCCAGCAAAGTTTCGATTTACAGGAATTGGAGGATTTTTATTTGCCGTTCAAAAAGAAGAAAAAAACCAAAGCCGATGTCGCTCGTGAAAACGGATTGGAACCCTTGGCGAAAATCATAATGGCGCAAAATAACGACGATGTCGATTTTATTGCTGCCAAATATTTGAACGAGAATGTGATTAATGAAGACGCTGCTTTGCAAGGTGCACGGGACATTATTGCTGAATGGATTAACGAAAATATTTATGTTCGGAAGCAATTGCGAAGACTTTTTCAACGCAAAGCGATTATCACAACTAAGGTTGTTAAAACCAAAAAAGACGATCAAGGCGCCCAAAAATTCAACCAATATTTCGATTGGTCAGAACCTTTGACAAAAGCACCATCGCACAGATTATTGGCAATGCTTCGTGCCGAAAACGAAGGTTTTCTCAAGTTTAAAATAGAAGTAGATATTGACGAAGCTTATGAGATTATTGACCAATTGATTTTAAAAGGTCAGAATCCAAGTACGCCACACGTTCAATTAGCGATTGAAGATTCTTATAAAAGATTATTGAATCCTGCCATTTCAAATGAAGCTTTACAAGAAGCCAAGACCAAAGCTGATACTAATTCGATTCAGGTTTTCGCTAATAATTTAGGTCAATTATTGTTGGCTCCGCCTTTGGGAGAAAAAAGAATTTTGGCGATTGATCCCGGATTTCGTTCCGGTTGTAAAGTGGTTTGTCTGGACGAAAAAGGGGATTTACTTTACAACGAAAATATTTATCCTCACGCGCCACAAAACGAAACCGCAATGGCGATGAAAAAAATCCGTTCGATGGTGAATGCCTATCAAATTGATGCTATTTCCATTGGTAACGGAACGGCTTCACGTGAAACCGAATTTTTCATCAAGAAAATCGCTTTCGATAAACCCGTTCAGGTTTTCATCGTTTCCGAAGCTGGCGCCTCGGTGTATTCTGCTTCGAAAATTGCGAGAGAAGAATTTCCAAATTATGATGTGACAGTTCGTGGTTCAGTTTCCATAGGAAGACGATTGTCTGATCCTTTGGCCGAATTGGTAAAAATCGACCCCAAAGCCATTGGCGTTGGCCAATACCAGCACGATGTAGATCAAACTAAACTGAAAGAGGAATTAGACAACACGGTGATTCGCTGCGTGAATTCGGTTGGAATAAACATCAACACGGCAAGTAAACATTTGTTGAGTTACGTGAGTGGAATAGGAGAGAAGCTGGCCGAAAATATAGTGCAATATCGTTCAGAAAATGGACCTTTTGAAGATAGAAAACAGTTGAAAAAAGTGCCACGTTTGGGTGAAAAAGCCTATCAACAAGGTGTTGCTTTTATCAGGATTTCGAATGCAAAAAATCCGTTAGATAATTCCGCAGTTCATCCTGAAGCTTATGCTATTGTGGAAAAAATGGCAAAAGATTTGAAACTTTCGGTGAATGATTTGATTGCTAATAAAGAAAAGACAGCCTTAATAAAACCAGAAAATTATGTTACTGCAGAAATAGGAATTTTGGGTTTAAAAGACATCATCAAAGAACTTGAAAAACCAGGATTAGACCCAAGAAAATCGGCTAAAGTTTTCGAATTTGACCCAAATGTAAAAACGATAAAAGACCTTAGAACCGGAATGATTTTACCGGGAATTGTCAATAATATTACCAATTTTGGTTGCTTTGTCGATATTGGTTTGAAAGAAAGTGGCTTGGTTCACATTTCCCAACTCAAAGCCGGTTTTGTGAGTGATGTAAATGAAGTGGTGAAATTACACCAACACGTTCAGGTAAAAGTGACAGAAGTGGATGAAGATAGAAAAAGAATCCAGTTGACGATGGTTTTGTAAAATAAAATTCCAAACCTGAGACAAGACTGTCTAAAGTTTGGAATTTTTTTAAAATTGGAATTTCTAAAATTTATTCTTTAGTTTCTTCCTTTGTTTCTTTTTTATCTGCTGGTTGATCGTCTTTAGCAGCGTTTTTGAATTCTTTAATTCCACTACCTAAACCTTTCATTAATTCCGGAATTTTTTTACCTCCAAAAAGCAATAAAACAACCGCCAATATAACAAGGATTTCCGTGATACCAAATCTTCCCATAATTAAATAATTTATTGCCGAGGCAAATTTGTAATAAATCTTGCGACAAAGGTATATAGAATTACTTAATCGGAAATCATTTTACAGCTATTATTTAGTTTTATCAGCGTAAAAATTAGGCAAAACAATTCATTAGTATTAATTTCTTAAAGGAAATAGGCAGTTGATTTCAAGACATTAATTATTATATTTGTATCATAAACGCACAATATGTCTGAAAATAGACTTAAACGAAGAAAGCTTCACAACAAATTATTCACAAAAAACCGGTTGGTTATTTTGAATGAGGAAACTTTTGAAGAACTTTTTTCCTTCAAATTAAATTTAATGAATGTTTTTGTGGCGGCATCTTCGGGTGCTATTTTATTGATTACGTTTACTACTTTTATAATTGCTTTTACCCCTTTACGCGAGTATATTCCGGGATATTCTTCTTCCAAATTAAAAAGAGACGCAACGGAACTAGCTCTAAAATCAGATTCATTGACTTTGGCTTTGCAGCAAAATGAAGCTTATATTAAATCAATCCAAAAAGTGTTGACCGGCGAGTTGGAATATGCAAAATTCAATAAAGATTCTATCCTTGCTTCAAGCGATGCAGCACCATCTCAGGTTGATATTTCAGCTTCAAAAGAAGAACTGAAATTAAGAAATCAAGTAGCCAAAGAAGAAAAAAACAACCTTCCTAAAGCGAAGAAAAATACACAAAAATAATGTCTTTAAAATCTTTTTTTGCTAAACTTTTTGCCAAAAAAATCTACCGAAAAACGCAACTTTGGGCAACAAATCCAATAGAAACCCAACGCAATGTTTTCGAAGATTTAATTCAGCAAGCAAAAAACACCCAGTTTGGAATTGACCATCATTTTGAACAAATAAAAACTTTCGAAGATTTTGCAAAAGCGGTTCCTGTTCGCGATTATGAAGGTTTGAAATCATATGTAGATAAAGTAGTAAAAGGTGAGAAGAACGTTCTATGGAAAGGCAAACCTCTTTATTTTGCCAAAACATCGGGAACGACTTCGGGGGCAAAATACATTCCGCTTACCAATGAATCGATACCTTTTCATATCGAAGCAGCCCGAAACGCAATTCTGCATTACATTCACGAAACCGGAAACGCTGATTTTGTTGATGGAAAAATGATTTTCCTCCAAGGAAGTCCTGTTTTAGAAGAAAAAAACGGTATAAAACTAGGAAGATTGTCTGGAATCGTGGCGCATTTTGTTCCAAAATATCTACAAAAAAACCGAATGCCATCTTGGGAAACCAATTGCATTGAGGATTGGGAAACTAAAATAAACGCCATTGTCGAAGAAACTTTCGATCAAGATATGACTGTGATTTCCGGGATTCCATCTTGGGTTCAAATGTATTTTGAGAAATTGCACCAAAAAGGAGTAAAGCCAATAGGCGAAATCTTCAAAAACTTCAATTTGTTCATTTATGGTGGTGTAAACTATGAACCTTATCGCGCCAAGTTCGAAAATCTTATCGGAAGAAAAGTAGACAGCATTGAATTATTTCCAGCTTCGGAAGGGTTTTTTGCTTACCAAGATTCCCAAAAAGAAAAAGGAATGTTGCTGTTGTTGAATTCCGGAATTTTCTACGAATTTATCAAAAGCGACGAGTTTTATGCCGAAAATCCAAAAAGATACACCATTGGCGAAGTCGAATTGGACGTAAATTATGTTTTGATAATTTCAACCAACGCAGGACTATGGGGCTACAATATTGGCGACACAATTCAGTTTACGAGTTTGAAACCGTACAGAGTTATCGTTTCAGGAAGAATCAAACATTATATCTCGGCTTTTGGTGAACACGTGATTGGAAAAGAGGTCGAAAGTGCTTTGCAGGAAGCTATTATTGGCACAAACATTTGCATAAACGAATTTACCGTTGCTCCACAAATCACTCCAAAAGAAGGTTTGCCATATCACGAGTGGTTTATCGAATTTGAAAACGAACCTGAAAACTTGGGAACTTTTGCTGAAGCATTAGACAATGCAATGCGCAAACAAAATATCTACTATGATGATTTGATTGTGGGCAATGTTTTGCGAAAAGTAGTTGTTACAAAAGTCGCTAAAAACGGATTTCAAGACTATATGAAATCCATTGGAAAACTGGGCGGACAAAACAAAATCCCTAGGCTGAGTAACGATAGAAAAATTGTTGTTTTACTTAAAAAGAAATAAATACCATACATTTGCAGGTTACAAAATAGAAATTAATGAAAGAAATTAAAAATATATCAAGATCTAGAGCACAAGAATCTTCGGCGGCAATTGAAAAAATGTACATAACAATGCGCCATTTGTTTAACCGTGGTTTTTATAAACCAATGGGAGTTTCGGGTGATACTTTGCGAGAAGCATTATTAACCTTGCGACCTGAAATTTACGGAAATATTGCAGAAGAAAAAGTTGAATTAAATGGGCTTCTATATGTTATTGAACGTCTTCCTATAGGAATTGAGGAATGTCGATTTATTAATTTAACCTCGGATGAAGGCTATTCAAAATCTCATTTTCAGGCAATTGTTCCTCCTAAAAGGAAAAGAAATTGTTATCGGATTGACGAAGAACAAATGAATGTCGAAATTACCCGAGGACGTTCGGATATTTACGATATCTTAACACATTTGACCTTTATTTTCATTGAATCTCACAAGATAAGAAATAGAGTTTTACTAGATGATGCAGGCGAGGTTTCTCGAGATTGGCAAAAATTGGAATTGGCAGTTTCTCAAAAGAAAAAACTTTCCCAAATAGAGAAAGAAAAAGCAGTTTCACACGCCGCAAATATTCTTGGAAGAACATTTATTGAAGTTTTGAACATATATGATGCTTTTGGTTCAGAAGTTTCTCCAGATCGTTTTTTAGATGTTATTTATTGGCTTGGAAAATTAGCCATTGAAGAAGTTATTGATGACAACAAAAGAACAATTACTTTTAGTCCAATTTTAAGAGAACGATTAGGACATCATATTCACGGCGAAATTTGGGCAACAAACATCAAAGAAGTCTTAAAAAAGAATAAACTTTTAGACCGACCAATTCACGTTATCAGTGCCAATATGCACAGTGTGATGAATTCCATTTTTGCCACCACTGTTTTAAAAACCAAATTTAAAGATAAATCTGACTTCTTTATTTATGAAGAATTAAGTAAATCTGGCGCGAATGAGGATAGGGATAAAGTGGAAGAATTTGCAAAATTGCACGGAATGATATCGATTCCTGACAATTCCGGAACCAATATTGATGTGCAAATCTTTGACACAGCCAAAATTGATTGGACAAAATCATCGTTTCCACAAGCAAAAACAGGAGATAAAAAACCCGTAATAATTGTGATGGATTATGCTTTTGGTGAACAAGCGTATGAAACCATTGACGAATTATTGAAACCGTATAAAAAAGACAATACTTTATTAAATGTGGAATCTGTTTCTATAATGGGTAAAGCAGGTATTCTTGAAGGCGAAAAAGGCGACATAATGATTCCAACGGCTCACATTAATGAAGGAACTGCGGATAATTATTTTTTCCAAAATGAATTGACAGCAGATATGTTTAAAGGCGATGACATCCCAGTTTTTGAAGGTCCAATGGTTACCGTTTTGGGAACATCATTACAAAATAAAGATTTATTAAAGTTTTTTTATGAATCGACTTGGGGCGTTATTGGGTTAGAAATGGAGGGGTCTTATTATCAAAAAGCCATTCAATCCGCCTCAAAAATTAGAAAAAGTATTCCGCAAGACGTGAAAGTGCGATATGCTTATTATGCATCGGATAATCCTTTAGAAACAGGAAGCACACTAGCCTCAGGAGGGTTGGGGACAACAGGTGTAAAACCAACATATTTGATTACAATCAAGATATTGGAACAAATTTTTAATGTAAAATAATGGGTTTTCAATAACCAAAAAAAGATGAAAAGAATATTAATTACCGGAGCAGCAGGATTTTTAGGATCACATCTTTGTGACCGTTTTATCAAAGAAGGATATTTTGTTATTGGAATGGATAATCTCATTACAGGTGATTTAAAAAACATAGAGCATTTATTCAAATTGGAACATTTCGAATTTTATCATCACGATATTACCAAGTTTGTTCACGTTCCCGGAAAATTAGACTACATACTTCATTTTGCTTCGCCGGCAAGTCCGATAGATTACCTAAAAATTCCAATTCAGACTTTGAAAGTTGGTTCTTTAGGAACACATAATCTTTTAGGATTGGCAAGAGTCAAAAAAGCCAGAATTCTTATTGCGTCAACATCTGAAGTGTATGGAGATCCATTGGTTCATCCTCAAACGGAAGATTACTATGGAAACGTAAATACAATTGGGCCAAGGGGAGTTTATGATGAAGCGAAACGATTTCAGGAATCTATCACGATGGCATATCACACTTTTCACGGAGTAGAAACCAGAATTGTTAGAATTTTTAACACTTATGGTCCCAGAATGAGACTCAATGACGGTAGAGTTATTCCGGCATTTATTGGGCAAGCGCTTCGAGGTGAAGATTTAACTATTTTTGGTGACGGAATGCAAACGCGCTCTTTTTGTTATGTAGATGATCAAATAGAAGGTATTTTCAGATTACTGCATTCGGATTATGCCTACCCCGTTAACATTGGAAATCCTGATGAAATTACCATCAAGGATTTTGCTGATGAAATTATAAAACTTACAGGAACGACTCAAAAAGTAGTGTTTTATCCGCTTCCAATAAATGATCCTTTGCAGCGTCAACCAGATATCACAAGAGCAAAAGAATTACTGGGTTGGAGTGCGAAAGTTTCTAGAGAAGAAGGCATGAAAATTACTTACGACTATTTCAAATCACTCTCATCCGAGGAACTTTTAAAAGAAGAGCACAAAGATTTTTCCAAGTATATAAGTTAATGAAGACAAAAACAGGAAGATATTCAGGTTATATTCGCCCTTTCTCTTACTTGATTGATTTAATAATCATCAATGTATTGGCCCTTTATATAATGCCATTTCATTCAAATGAAATTTATTATGCAGTTTTTATAAGTTTTACTTGGTTTATTATAGCTGCCAACCTTGGTTTTTATGAAGTATATCGATACACTAAGGTAATTGCAATTTTAAACTGTACGCTAAAACAAGGGATATTATTTACCTTGTTTTGTCTTGTGTTAGAGTATTTTTATTCAGAAACGGCTAATCAAAAAGCAGTTGCTTTATTTGTTGTTTTATCGTTAGTTTTAATTCTATTATTTAAACTTTCTATTTATTATTTTCTGAGAAGATTCAGGGTTTTATTTGGAGGAAATTCTAGAACTGTAGTTTTATTAGGAAATAATAAAAACATCAACCCATTAAAAACATTTTTTACTGAAAATCCAGATTACGGATATAAATTAATAAAAGCATTTACCCTTGAAGACCACAAAAAACAAAGGATTGATGAATGTCTTTCCTTTGCGTTAGAAAGTAAAACTGATGAAATATATTGTTCGATGACTGATTTATCTGAAAGTCAAATAAGCGATATCATCAATTTTGCCGATAATAATTTGAAAACTTTAAAATTCATTCCTAACGAAAAACAAATTCTTTCAAGAAGCGTTAAGTTTGAATATTATGACTATATACCTATTATTTCTCTAAGAAATATTTTACAGGACGAAACCTTAAACAAAATCATCAAACGTGTTTTTGACCTTCTTTTTTCAATTTTAATAATTGTGGGATTATTATCTTGGCTTACCCCTATTTTAGCAATATTAATAAAATGGGAGTCAAAAGGGCCATTATTTTTTGTACAAAAAAGAAACGGATTGAATTACAAAGAATTCAATTGTTATAAATTCAGATCGATGGAGGTAAATGACAAAGCTGATTTAGATTTAGCCTCAAAAAATGATGTTCGAATAACCAAAGCAGGTAAATTTTTAAGGAAAACCAGCATTGACGAATTACCACAATTTTTCAATGTTTTAATGGGCGAAATGTCAGTGGTTGGACCCAGGCCTCATATGGTAAGCGTTGCTAACTTATACGCTCTTAAGGTAGATAAATTTATGGTGCGTCACTTTGTTAAACCCGGAATAACAGGACTTGCCCAAACCAAAGGATTTCGAGGCGAAGTAGAATCAGACGAGGATATCATCAATAGAGTAAAATATGATATTTTCTATATGGAAAATTGGTCGATTTTATTAGATATTAAAATTATCTTCAACACTATCTTCAACACTTTAAAAGGGGACGAAAAAGCGTATTAAAAAACACCGTTTTCAATAAGTCCTTTTATTTGAAAATTAAGATTGAAATTATTTTCAGCATAATCAAACACCTGTTTCTTCCTTGTTTGAATATTGTCTTTCCCTTCTTTTGAAATTTCGATTAGCGTAGAATTCAAACTTTCAAAATTTCCAACTTCAGCAACCCAACCCAAATTATTTTCGCTAACAATAGCTTCGCCTTCACCTCCGCCAAAATATAGAATTGGGAATCCCAGAGCACCATATTCGAATATCTTTGAAGGAACAGATCCGTAAATCCTCGTTTTTAATGGTACAAGCGCAATGTCAAAAGTTTGTAGTTTTTCGTGTAAAACATTGCGTTCCATCATTCCATAAAAAAATAATTTTTTTCCAGGATTTTTCCAAATTAAATTTTCTATTTGCGATTTTTCGGCACCATCGCCAAAAATATGTAATTCGATGTTTAAATACGGTAATTCAATGTTTTGACACAATTCAAAAACACCTTGCGCAATGCCCAACAATCCTGCGTAAAATAGTTTTATAGGTTCATTTTCATTGATTGAAAAATTCATTTCTGCCAGTTGATGATCTGGAAAATTGCGGTATAAATAACATTTTTTCTCTGGAAAAATGGAATGAATATGCGAGATGATTTCGTTAGATTGACCGAGGATTACAGTAGCTCTTGAGTATATAAATTGTTCAAAAAACAAAGAAATATTATGCGAAAAACCGTCTTTTTTCAAAGCTTTTAATTCAATCGCTGCCAAAGGCCATAAATCAGAAACATTCAATATTATTTTTTTCCGCATTAATGAAAGCACTAAAACCGAAACGAACGATAATAATAATGGAGGTGATTGAACCACGACTTTATCGGGTGTTTTTTTTGTCAATAAATAGAAAAATAGTATTGAAGAAAATGACAAAACGGAAAGGGTTCTTTTGAAGATATTTTTACTTACACTCGGATAAATCCATAGCCGTTTTACAGTGATATTTTGGATTTTTTCCGTTACTGAAAATTTGCCTTTGTATTCTGGAAATAATTCACCTTTTGGATAATTTCCCAGAGGACAAAGCACAGAAACTTTATACTTATTTTGATCTAATTTCAGCGCCAACTGCTCAATTCTATTGGCAGCAGCGCCTTTTTCGGGTGGATAATAATTCGATATGATAAGGATGTCGCCCATTATTTTTGAAGAAGAATGTCAATAATTCGTTCCGAGGCTTTTCCGTCCCAAAGTTCTGGAATTCCAGATTTCCGTTTTCCGTTTAGAAGAAATTCTCCAAATAATTTTTCTAAATTTATTATCGAAGTTCCCACCAAAATATTAGTTCCAATGCTTTCTGTTTCGGGTCTTTCAGTGTTGTTTCTCATTGTAAAACAAGGAATTTCAAGAACTGTAGTTTCTTCCGAAATTCCACCTGAATCCGTAATTACGGCAAAACTATTTTTGATGAGAAACATAAAATTCAAATAGCCTTGTGGCTCCACAAAAAGAATATTTTTCAATTTCAAATCCGTTTCGCCTAAAATTGCTTTTGTCCTGGGATGAATCGGGAAAATCACTTTTTTATCACCAGCCATTGTATCAATTCCTTGGAGCAACTGAAATAAAGATTGCTCTTCATCAACATTTGATGGGCGATGTAGCGTGAGAATGATATAATTTCCAGTTTCCAATTGGAATTCTTTCCAAAAATGAGGGGCAATAATTCTGCCTAAATTTTGATATAAAGTATCAATCATCACGTTGCCTACAAAATGAATATTAGATTCATCAACACCATATTTCAACAAGTTTTCGGATGCTGAGGTTGAGGTGGTAAAGAAATAATCAGTAATGCTGTCGGTGACAATTCGGTTGATTTCTTCGGGCATTGTCATATCACCAGAGCGAATTCCGGCTTCGACGTGGGCAACTTTTATATTTTGTTTTTTGGCTACAATCGCACAAGCCATTGTCGAATTGACATCGCCAACTACCAAAACCAAATCGCAAGGATTTTGCAACAATTCTTTTTCAAAAGCTACCATAATCGCTCCCGTTTGTTCCGCTTGTGAACCACTTTTTACTTCTAGATTGCTATCGGGTTTCGGAATATTTAATTCTTCAAAAAAAGTATCGCTGAGATTTTTGTCATAATGCTGACCTGTATGCACCAAACGATAGGAAACATTTGCTCCTTCGTTTTGCTTTTTTTCAATCGCTTTGATGATGGGTGCGATTTTTATAAAATTAGGTCTTGCACCTGCAACTATGGTGATTTTCATTAGGCTATTTCTTT
>NZ_JAYWCK010000134.1:0-7146 GCF_043780635.1 Flavobacterium sp. | reverse complement strand
TTTCTTTCGGTGCAAAGCGATAAAAAGGCTTCTCTTTCTATATCCAATAAATATTGTTCACTTACCAATGTTGGTTCTGATAAATCACCACCAGCCATTACATAAGCCAGTTTGTTGGCAATTTTCTTGTCGTGTTCGGAGATGTATTTTCCAGCTTCCATTTGGTCCGTTCCCACCAAGAACATTCCCAAAGCTTGTTTTCCCAAAACTTTTACGTCAGTTCTGCGAATAGGTTGAGTATAACCGGCTTCAGCCATTAATAAGGCGTGTTTTTTGGCTTCGGCAATTTGACGATCTTTGTTAACCACTACCACGTCTTTTCCGTGTTGCAATACTCCCAAGTCAAAGGCTTCGTATGCCGAAGTCGACACTTTGGCCATAGCCACAGTCAAGAAATATTCTTGCAAAACATTAAGTTCGACATCGTTTTTACGGAATAAATCCGAAGCTCTTAACGCCATTTCTTTAGATCCGCCACCTCCGGGAATTACTCCAACTCCAAATTCGACCAATCCAATGTAGGTTTCCGCAGCAGCAACCACTTTATCAGCGTGCATACTCATTTCGCAACCGCCACCCAATGTCATACCGTGTGGCGCAACTACTACCGGAATTCCGGAATATCGCACGCGCATCATTGTGTCCTGGAACATTTTGATAGCCATATTCAGTTCTTCATATTCTTGTTCGACCGCCATCATAAATATCATTCCGATATTGGCACCCACTGAAAAATTGGCTCCCTGGTTTCCAATAACCAAACCTTGATATTCTTTTTCGGATAAATCAATGGCTTTGTTGATGGCTTGCAATACATCACCTCCAATGGTATTCATTTTCGATTGGAATTCCAAGTTCAAAATTCCGTCACCTAAATCCTGGATAATAGCTCCGCTGTTGCTCCATACTTTTTTGCTTTCGCGAATGTTGTTCAAGATGATGAAAGCGTCTTGTCCCGGAACTTTAGTTTGTGTTTTATTTGGAATATTATAGAAATAGGTAGCTCCCTCTTTAATGGAATAAAAACTTGAACTACCAGAGGCTAACATCTCACTAACCCAGGCAGGTGGAACTAAACCTTCATCTTTAATCATTTCGATTCCTTTTGCGACACCTATAGCATCCCAAATTTCGAAAGGACCATTTTCCCAACCGAAACCAGCTTTCATTGCATCATCGATTTTGTACAATTCGTCCGTAATTTCAGGTATTCTATTCGAAACATAAGCAAACATTCCGGCAAAACTTCGTCGGTAGAATTCTCCTGCTTTGTCTTTTCCTTTTACTAAGACCTTGAAACGATCAATTGGTTTGTCGATGGTTTTTGTAAGTTCCAAAGTGGCAAACGAAGCTTTTTTAGCCGCACGATATTCCAATGTATCCAAGTCCAAAGAAAGAATGTCCCGTCCTTCTTTTTTATAAAATCCTTGACCTGTTTTACTTCCAAGCCATTTGTTTTCCATCATTTTGTTGATGAAATCCGGCAATTTGAACAATTCGTGTTGTTCGTCGTTCGGGCAGTTTTCGTAAATTCCGTTAGCAACGTGTACCAAAGTATCCAATCCAACCACATCGACCGTCCTGAAAGTCGCCGATTTTGGTCTTCCAATAACGGGTCCGGTGAGTTTATCAACTTCTTCAATAGTCAATCCCAATTCTTTAACCAAATGGAACAAACTTTGGATTCCGAAGATTCCAATTCTGTTTCCAATGAAAGCAGGAGTGTCTTTGGCTACAACCGAAGTTTTACCCAAGAATTTCTCTCCATAGATAGTAAGGAAGTCCAAAACCTCGGTTGAAGTTTGTGGGCCAGGAATAATTTCAAATAATTTTAAGTAACGCGCAGGGTTAAAAAAGTGCGTTCCGCAGAAATGTTTCTGGAAATCTTCGCTTCTTCCTTCGCTCATAAAATGAATAGGAATCCCTGATGTGTTTGAGGTTATCAATGTTCCCGGTTTGCGGTATTTTTCTATTTGTTCAAACACCATTTTTTTGATGTCTAAGCGTTCCACAACTACTTCGATAATCCAATCTACATCGGCAATTTTTGCTAAATCATCTGTTGTATTTCCAGTAGTAATTCGACTTGCGAATTTTTGATGGTAAATAGGCGAGGGCTTTGATTTCAAGGCATTTTGGAAATGTTCGTTGACCAAGCGGTTGCGAACTATTTTGCTTTCGAGAGTCAGTCCTTTCTTCGCTTCAGCATCGGTGAGTTCTCTGGGAACAATGTCCAAAAGCAGGACTTCGACACCAATGTTGGCAAAATGACAAGCAATTCCCGAACCCATAATTCCGGATCCGATTACTGCAACTTTTTTAATAGCTCTTTTCATTTTTTATTTTGGATTATAAATTTTAGATGTTGAATATTTTCTTTTCGGAAATTAATTCGTTGATGGTTTCAGAAACTTCTATGAAATTTTGGAGTTTTTCGGCTGGCACATTTTTTCTTATGGCTTCATTAAATTTGAGTACCGTATTTTTTGACAATTCTCTTTTTTCTTTTCCAAATTCGGTTAAGTATATCAATACACCACGCCCATCTTCGGGGTTTCTTTTTCGGATGATTAATCCTCTCTCTTCCATCGACTTCAATGTTCTGGTAAGGCTTGTCGCTTCCATTCCCATTTTTGGGCCTAATGCGGTTGATGGAGTTCCTCCTTCCTTATCAATGCTCAATAAGGCAAAACCAGTCGCCATTGAAGCATCGTATTTTGCAGCTTCTTCGTTGTACATCCTAGCAACGGCTTGCCAAGTTGCACGAAGAATATAGTCTATAGTTTTGTCTTTCATATTTTACACAATCGATTTTACATCAGGTTTCTATATAGTGTCTTTTTTACGAGAACGTTATAGTAAAGATTTCAAAGATAATAAAAAATACTATGCACGCATAATAAATTAAAATTATTTTTATAAATTAGAATTAGCAAAAAAAAACTCCCCAATTTCTTGAGGAGTCACAGAAAAGTATATACAATATGTCTATTTCATTTTATCAACCATAACTGCAATAACTGCTCCTGTTAATGCAGTCATAACAATAGTAAGCACAATATCTAATCCCATATTTTGCCAATCAATATCAGCAGTAGCTTTCATTGCATTATAATAAAAATCATAATACAGTCCTAGAAACAAACCGATAACCGCTCCAGCTTGCAATCCTGTTTTCCAGGTAGAAATATGCGCCCATTTTGCAAAAATGTAAGCAACAAATAAGCCTCCAACCAAACTGCCCAAGACAATCATTGTCATATTCATTTCTCCGGTAACGGGAAATTGATCTTTAAAAATAATGCCGTAAAGCAACCATCCCAGCAGAAAGTTTACTATACCACCCACAACACCTGAAACTAAAAAATTTTTTGCGTTCATAATTTTTTGATTTTATTGGTTAATCTGATAAAATTATTAAAATTTTGATAATATGATATTTATGAATATAAAAAATTATTAACTATTTAATTATTTACAATGTTAATAACATTTTGTGTAAAAATATATAAAATGGAAACAATAAACTTCTATTTAGATTTCATAAAATCACCACTATCAACATCTTTTAAAAATTTAATTAAGCCTGGAAAATAGGTTTTCTGATCATCATATTGAGAGCAGTGACTTCCGTTGGGACAGAATAAAAACCTTCCGTTTTGAACTTCTTCTGAAATCCATTTCATATGTTCAGGATCCATTGTATCATATTTTGCGCCAATTGAAAGCGTTGGAACTGTTAGTGTTTTAAGTCTGTCAGTAACATCCCAATTTTTTAAAGTTGCGTTTCCGGTCATTCCAAATTCACTTTGACCTTGCATATAAACATATACATTTGGGTTTAAATGTTTGAAAGCGCGGGTCACAGATTCAGGCCATTCTTCTAGTGGTTTTCGAAAGAGATGCTGGGTATAATAATATTTAAAAAGTAATTCCTCATACTTTGGATTGGCAAAATCATTGTTTTTCTCCATATCCTGAATTTGTTTCAAAATTTTCGGATCCATTTGGGGTCCAAGTACTTCTTGGGCATATTTATTATATGCCGGAGCGCTTGCCATCATATTGGCAATAATTAAACCTTTTAAGTTTTTCTGGTATTTTAAGGCGTATTCCATTGCAAGAATTCCGCCCCAAGATTGACCTAATAAATAAAAATTAGTATTGTCTAGCTTCAAAGCTTTTCGAACTTGTTCTACTTCTTCGACAAAACGTTCGGTAGTCCATAAGCGATTATCATTAGGTTGGTCACTATAATAAGAGCCTAATTGGTCATAATAAATATATTCTATACTTTCTTGTGGAAAAAAGCCATCAAAACATTCGAAAAATTCGTGAGTTCCTCCAGGTCCTCCGTGAAGCAGCAGCACCTTTATTTTAGGATTGTTTCCCACGGTTTTAGTCCAAACTTTAAAATTACCGATTGGAGTTGTAATGGGAATCATTTTTATGCCACCCGTAAATTGATCGTCACGTTTTGAGAAGTCAAGGTAATTTGCTTTTATTGCCTCTTCCGGATTTTGTTTGCATCCGTTAAATAAAAAAAAACTCACTAATAAAATAACTACACTTTTAATATTCATACTTACTTGGTTTTAATTGGTTTGAGGAATTAAAGGTAAGTAAATATTTTAATTTGATTATTTTATTTAGGTGGTGAATATTTTAATAAAATGCTAACCATAAATTTTACGGAATAAATCAATGTATTTTTCCATAACTATTTTTCGTTTCAGCTTTAGAGTGGGAGTGAGGTGACCGCCTGCAATAGACCAGATATCCGGAGTTAATTCAAATCGTTTTATTTTTTCCCAATTCCCAAATTTCTCATTTAAAATGTCTATTTCTTCCTGAATTCGTTCAATAACTTTTGGATTTGCAATGATTTCTTCATTGGTTGAACCAACGGTGATGCCGTGTAATTTTTCCCATTCTCTGACAAATTCAAAGTTAGGCTGAATGAAAGCTGCGGGCATTTTTTGTCCATCTCCAATGACCATAATTTGCTCAATAAAACGAGATTGCTTCATTGCGTTTTCCAGTAATTGTGGCGAAATGTATTTACCTCCTGAAGTTTTGAACATTTCTTTCTTTCGATCCGTAATTTTAAGGAAACCTTCGCTGTCAATTTCACCTATATCACCCGTGTGGAAATATCCGTCACGAACTGCTTCATTTGTTAAAGGCTCATCTTTATAATAGCCCATCATTACATTTGGCCCTTTACAAAGAATTTCTCCGTCTTCGGCAATTATAACTTCTACATTATCAATTATTCTTCCAACTGTTCCCACTTTGAAACCGCCATTTCTCATATCATTAACCGAAATTACCGGCGATGTCTCAGTTAATCCATATCCTTCCATTACAGGAATTTCTGCGGCCGCAAAAACTCTGGCAAGCCTTGGCTGTAAAGCTGCACTTCCTGAAACCATTAAATCTAATTTTCCACCTAAACCTGCTTTCCATTTACTGAAAATAAGCTTTCTGGCTATTTTTAATTGAAATTCATACCAAAATCCATTGGCACCATAAGGTTCAAATCGTAATCCTAAATCAACTGCCCAGAAAAATAATTTTCTTTTGATTCCCTTGAGTTGCAATCCTTTTGAATAGATTTTGTCATATACTTTTTCAAGAAGCCTTGGAACTACTGACATTACCGTTGGATTTACCTCGTTTATATTGTCACTGATTTTGTCTATTGATTCTCCGAAATAAATTGAAACGCCATAATATTGGTATAAATATAAAATCATTCTTTCGAAAATGTGGCAAATTGGCAAGAAACTCAAGCCACGGCTTTTTCCTTTTTCGAAAGGAATTCTTACGGCGCTGTCCAAGACATTTGACACGATATTTTTATGTGAAAGCATAACCCCTTTTGGTCTTCCTGTCGTTCCTGAAGTATAAATTATGGTGGCCATATCTTCAGGTCTGACATTACTTTTTCTTTCTTCAACTACATTCTGATTGCTTTTGTCTTCGCCAAGGACAAGCAATTCTTTCCAGTTTTTGCAACCTTCAATTTCATCAAAGGAAAATACTTCTTTTAGATTGGGTAGATTTTGCTTTATTAAATTTACTTTTCGCAACACTTCAGTATCAGACACAAAACAGTAGATGGAACCAGAATGATTAAGTATGTATTCGTAATCAGTTTCGGAAATAGTTGGGTAAATAGGAACATTTTGCGCTCCGATTTGTAAAATTCCAATGTCCATAACATTCCATTCGGTTCTATTATTGGAAGAAATTAATGCAATTTTATCGTCTTTTTGAATTCCCATTCGCAATAATGCTCTTGAAACGGCATTGGCTTTTGCAATATATTCTTCGGTCGAAGTTTTTACCCAGACTCCATTATATTTGGTAACCAAAGCATCCGGAATGTTATAATGCTCTAATTGATAATATGGAAAATCAAATAATCGGGTGATTGATGTCATTTGGGAAAGTATAAATTTATCGCAAATTAGTAAAAATTATGATTTATTTGATTTTAATTATAAAAAATTGAGTTTTTATTAGCTATTTATTTAATCGAATACTTTTAATTTATCTAAAAGTCTGTCTCTAACTATTTGGTAATTATTTGTCCAGTAATCTTCTATGGTAATTTATTTGGCCAAGATGATAACTTAAATGAGAGGAAAGATGAACTAAAAAAAACTCTGTTGACATTGCTTCTTTAAAGACTATTATTGGATATTCAGCTTCTAGATCCTGATTATTCAAATTGCGAATGGAATTTTGGACAACAAGAATCGTATCCTCAATATTCCTTATTAGCTCTGCTTTTGGAATATCTTTTAATGAAAATTCAAGTTCTCTATTTCTTATATAATCTGTATTTCCAAGTGTTGCTCCAATATAAGCATTAAGATTACCAATTAAATGTAAGCAAAGATTTCCGGATGAATTAGAGATTTCCTTATCAACAATCCAAATTGATTTTTCGTTTTGATACAATTCTATTTCCTTTTTTAGTCTATTAAGATCTCTGGTAAATAAGGTTTCTAGTGTTTCTGTTAACATATTATATAGGTTTAATCAAAAGAATTCCTCGAAGCTCTGCTTCGGGGTTCGATGGTAAGTAAAATTATTATCTTTGTTTTATGAGCGAACACATTCATAAGAGACATA
>NZ_JAYWCK010000133.1:0-3824 GCF_043780635.1 Flavobacterium sp. | reverse complement strand
AACAAAATCAAAAAAACCATCGCTTACGACAGATACATTGATGCCAAGGAAACTTTATCCGATATTATTGTAACAAAACAAGCCAATCAAACTGATATTCTAAAAATTTATTTGGCTGTTTTCAAAAATTTCAAAATCGAAAACAATATGGTTTTCACTTCAAACCGATATAAAACTCCTTTTGATAAAGATTTTGAGAGTTTTGAAAATCTAAACGAACTATTATTTTATTTTCCAACAATAAAGAAATATTTGACTCCAACAGAAATCGAGTACCGTATTCCTTTGTTTCCAAACACCATTGCGAATAACAACGGATTATTTATCAAAGAAAAAATATTTGCTGGTGTAGCGATGGGCATTGGCGAAATTAAATTTATCGAAATTCCCGGAAACGACATTTCTCATGATATTATGAATATTACTGTCGATTTTACTCAGGATATTGAAAATCCATTGGTAACCAGCAACCTTACTTTTGGTGGTTATTCAGGTTTAAATTTCCAACCTATTAAAGATTTCGCATCAGCCGACCAATACAAAGCCTTTTTGAAAAGTTTAGCAGAAAATTATACCGCAGAAACAGAATACAAAAGTTTGAAAGCTGAAAATGACGGAACTGAATTTATAGGAAAAAAACCATTTGTCCTAAATGTGACTTTTGACGGGAAAGATCTAACTCAAAAAGCAGGCGAAAACTATTTGTTTTCAGTAGGTGAAACCATAGGAAAACAAATGGAATTCTATCAGGAAAACAAAAGAGCGCTGCCTGTAGAAATTGATTATCCACATTTATATACTCGAAATATCAAAATCATATTGCCAAAAGGAGCTACAGTAAAAAATCTGGATAAATTTGTAATGGATTATAAAACGATAGTAAATGGCAAACCCGAAGCTGGTTTCATTAGTAAATACACTAAAAATGGGGATGAAATTTTAGTCGAAAATACCGAGTTTTATAACATTATCAACTATCCGCTGGACAAGTTTGAGGATTACAAAGCCGTAATCAATGCTGCTGCTGATTTTAATAAAATTGTCATTATCGTTACTAAACCATAAATTTTTAAGTACTCTATTGTCATTTCGACGAAGGAGACTCGATCGATAGCGAACAGGCGAAGCAAATCTCAATAGTTGCTCTCATTATGTGATTTCTCCTTCGTCGAAATGACAAAAAAGATAAGCTACGGTTTTGGGTATCGTTTTCGAATATTTCTTATTAACTCCTCAAGCCCGTTTAACTTTAGCTCATAAATGAGCTGTAATTGCTCTCCCAACTCTCCTTTTGGAAAACCTTTGTTGGAATACCAAACCACATAATATTCTGGCAAATCGATGAGATATTTGCCTTCATATTTACCAAAAGGCATTTTGGTGTGTGCAAGTTTGATGAGTTGTTTTTGGTTTTGATCCAAGTGAAAAAAGTTTAAGGTTAGAAAGTTTAAAGTTAACCTATAAACCAATTTTTACAGCAGAACACTATTTGCTACTTCCAATTAAAACTAATTCTCTTATCGATTTCAGTGTTCAAACTCAAGAAAACTGGACAAGTCATTGCAGTTCTCTCCAAAATAGTTTTGGTTTTCTCGTCGGTCGAAACGTTCATATCAAAAACAATTTCGATAGCACTAATTCTTCGTGGTTCGGCTTGCATAATTTTGGTTACTGCAGCTGTAGAACCTGTGAAATCGACATTCAAAAGGCTGGCTTTGATTCCCATAACGGTCATCATACAACTTGCCAAAGCATTGGCTACAGTATCGGTTGGCGAAAAAGCCTCTCCTTTTCCGTTATTGTCTAGTGGAGCATCTGAGATGATTTCGCTTCCAGATTGCAAGTGAATGGACGATGTTCTTAAATCGCCTAAATAAGTTACTTTTGAGGTCATAATTTGTGTTATCGTTTATGTGTTTTGATTATTTTTGCTATACTCTTTGTATTTTGTCTTTTACGCTTCCAGATTTCGTTAAAAGCTACGCCACTGAAAACTGATTACTGAAAACTGACTACTTACTTAGCTTCTTTTATGGTTAAATCAGTGTCGTAATACAATATATAAATCCCTTTATTGGTATAACCACCGTCGGCTTTTTTGTAATATTCAAACTTGTTATCGACTTGCTCCGTTGCAATTGAATCTGCGGTTTCCTGATAACTTTTATCTTGAGATAATCGCATCATTGTATCAAAAGTCACGTCAAAACCCCTAGTGGCATAAGTACTTGGAGCAATCTTGTTGTCCTTTCTGTATTCTTTTTCGAAAATTTTAGCTTCTGGAGATACGTTTTCACGAGTTATGGAAGGATACAATAAATTTAGTTTTGTTAAATTTTCAAAATTAATTTCGTCAGTATCCAAAGTTTCGTTAGGTTCTAAAATAACCAACTGCACTTTGTAAGTTGACATAACGCTCATCATTGCTGCCATCGTCGATTTTATCATTCCGGTATTGGCGGTTTCCATAACCACATAATTTGTTTTGTCTTTTACAAACAAACCTTTTAAACTTTCAGCAGATAAGCTTCCGTTTTCAAGCAGAGCTGCAAATTTTACATCCGAATGGTTTTGTTGAATATATTGTCTAACAGATTCTTTTTTCTTGTCTACAACCGCAATAATATTTCCGTCTTTCAACCTCATATAATCAAACATTGCTGTCTTTAAAGCTTCATTTGTTGGGATTGTTTGGTACAAATTAGGAAATGCACTTCCAATGTCTTTTGACAAAGGAGAAATCACTGGAACATTATTTTTACCCAATAATTCTGCGGTTTTTTCGACATTATTTTGGTAAAAAGGACCAATTATGGCATCAGCAGTTTCCAGATTATTTTCCTGATTAATACTTGAAATATTCGAAGCGTTTTTGGTTTCTTGGGAATCAAATATTTTAACGTCTACATTAATTCCAAGGCTTCGCGCAGAATCAATAGCCATCAAAGCACCAGAATAAAAATCCAAAGTCATATTCAGAAACTTATCCTTTTTCAATCGCATTGCTGTTGAATTTATAGTATCACCTTCAATCTTAGGCATATTGAAAGGCAACAGCAAAACCAATTGTTTTTTGCCATTCGAATTACTTTGTTTCGACAAAGAAGTGTATACTTTTTTAGATTCTGTCTCCTGTGGAATTGAAGCCGTTGATGGTACTTTTAAAATCATTCCTATTTCAACTCCGTTGGCTAAAGCCGGATTCAGTTTAACCAATTCTTCTTGTCCCAAACCAGACATTTTTGATAAGCTATACAAGGTTTCTTTAGGTTTTACCTCATAGTTTACGTAATTAATGGTTGGGGTAGCTTTTGGAGAAATTGATTTTGGTGTTTCTTTTTTTGGTTCAACCGCTGCAACTTTATCCGTTTTTGGAGCAGTTCCTTTAATTATCAATTTGTATCCAACGGGTAAATTAGGAATAATTTCTGGATTTCTTTTTTCCAATTCTGCGATTGTAATTCCGTATTTTTTCGCAATTGAATACTTCGTTTCCTTTGGAAGCACTTCGTGATAAACTACTTTTTCTGTAGTTGATACCACAGTTTTGGAACCAGTATTCGAAGGAATAGTTAGCGTTTGTCCTATTTGTAATCCTAATTTTTCTAATTCCGGATTGGCTTTCTTCAAAGCTTCATCTGAAACATTGTATTTTTTTTCGATACCAAATAATGTCTCTTTTGGTTCAACTTTATGCGTTTTTGGTTGTGACGATGTTTTTTGAATTGTTCCTTTTTTAGGAATAAGCAAAATACTATTGGGCTTCAAGCCACTCTGTGCATCTGGATTTAATTTATAAATTTCAAGGGGAGTGGTGTTGTATT
>NZ_JAYWCK010000132.1:0-6464 GCF_043780635.1 Flavobacterium sp. | reverse complement strand
TTCGGGGTGTAGCGTAGCTCGGTTATCGCGCCTGCTTTGGGAGCAGGAGGCCGCAGGTTCGAATCCTGCCACCCCGACTAATTATTAAGTTTTCTTATAATTAGTAAACTTATTGATTAATGGACGCATAGCTCAGCTGGATAGAGCACCTGCCTTCTAAGCAGGCGGTCGAAGGTTCGAATCCTTCTGCGTTCACAGTCGTACCAAAAACCTCTAAAGAAATTTAGGGGTTTTTTTACGGCATTTTTTCAATGAAATATTCTAGAAAATCCAAAAGTTGATTTGAAGATAAATCTATATCGTTCCAGCAATTGAAATGTAAAACCTACTGTTTACCAACTATCAAAAAGAATGTTCTCGTTATTTGAAAACGTAATTAATCCTTCGACTTCGCTCTGGGCAGGCTATGAAGCAAACGGCAGCTATGATTTAGGAACACTTGGTTTGTTTTGTCGTTTCTCCTCAAAATGAAAATTTTTGGATAGCTGAATGAGTAATGGATAGTGTCGTCTTATTTATTTATTACGACAATGTTTTTTATTACAATCTTTAACCAGGAGGTTAATAATTCAAATTTAATCCAAAACCAATTCCCATATCACTGTCGTAATGGGTTCTAACGCTAAAATTTCTTGTAAGGATATATTTTAAATCAGCCATATATTCTTTATCGGTATTCCACATCAAACCCATACGTAGTCGTTTGCTAACCGGAATATCTTGGCGTTCAAATTGGAAGCGCACATTTCCATCAGTAAATACTTCTGCCTGCGCAATGATGAGCAGGGGTAAAGTGTAATTAACCCCGGCACTGAAAACAATCCTGCTGTCTTTGGTGTTGGTTTGCCCAAAGAGATTGCTTTCCTGTTCGTTCATTCCCATTTTTCGGTAACGCCAATCAAAACCTACAAAAGGCATCAACCATTGCATTTTTCCAATATATCGTCCAATATGGGTTTCGCTTTCATAACCGTGCTCATCATTGTAACCCAAACGCCATTCGGTGCCAATGCTCCATCGGGTATTGCCCAACAGGACCATTCCATCATTCCCGTTGGTGGCAAAATCGTTTTCTGCCATCAAATGAAATTTCCGATCCTCTCCAAATAATTTGCGTTGTGCCAATTTCGGATTGGGAATCTCAGGATTGGCAGGGGAATTTTCATAACTGAAAACCCGACCCAT
This sequence comes from Flavobacterium sp., assembly GCF_043780635.1. GTDB lineage: Bacteria > Bacteroidota > Bacteroidia > Flavobacteriales > Flavobacteriaceae > Flavobacterium. The sequence goes on along the minus strand of NZ_JAYWCK010000132.1, from coordinate 5,279 downwards.
GCCACTCATCATATGATACAAAATATGGCAATGAAAAAACCAATCGCCGCTTTCTGTGGCAGCAAACTCTATAGTATCAGTTTCCATTGGCATAATATCAATGGTGTTTTTTAAAGGGGCATAATCTCCCTTGCCGTTGACTACCCTAAAATCATGTCCGTGCAAATGCATAGGATGTCGCATCATCGAATTATTGTAAATAATCATGCGAACAATTTCTCCCTTTTTAATCAGGATTTTATCGCTTTCCGAAATGACTTTGTTGTCCAGACTCCAAACATACCGATTCATGTTTCCGGTAAGCGTAAACTTTAATTCTTTGACGGGAGACCCTTCCGGAAGATTTGTTTTGGAAGGCGATTGCAATAAAGCATAATTGAGGGTCACAATATCGGAGGGTTTACCACCGTCGTGATGTGCTTCGCCCATTTCCATAGTGCCCATCGTATCATCCGGTTTCATGGAATCACTTCCTATAATTTCCGGATACATAACCGAATTCATGTCCATTTTATTGAGGCTCATTTTCATCCCGCTATCCTCCAAATCCCCATTCATTTTCATCATGGAGTTCATCATCTTCATTCCTTCAAAATACTGTAAGGTTGCCAATGGAGTGGCTAATTTTTTAACGCCATCCCCCAAAAATAAGGAAGCCGATTTGGTGCGATCTTCAGAGGTCACCAAAAATTCATAGGCCGTTTTATCGTCCGGAATAGTGACAATTACATCATAGGTTTCGGCTACAGCAATAATCAATCGGTCCACTTCAACAGGTTCTACATCATTGCCATCACTGGCTACGACAGTTATTTTACCTCCTGCATACGTCAACCAAAAATAAGTGGATGCACCGCCGTTTGAAATTCGTAAACGGATTTTATCGCCTGCTTTAAATTGGGAGAGCTGGCTTTCCTTTTTTCCGTTAATCAGAAATTGATCGTAATAGATATCACTGACATCCATAGCGGCCATGCGTTTCCATTCATTGGTTAGCTTCGTTTTAAAATGACCACTTTTCAGCGCTTCCGCATAACTCTGAGTACTGCCTTTCTGAATCGCGAACCAATCGGAAGCATTATGCAACATTCGGTGTACATTTTTGGGATTCATATCGGTCCATTCACTCAAAACTATGGGTACGGTGGAAATGTCTAGTTCTTCTCTTTTATTCATGATAAAAGAACCGTACATCCCAATTTGTTCCTGCAATCCTGTGTGACTATGATACCAATGCGTTCCGTGTTGAATAATTGGAAAGGTATACAAATGGGTAGTATGGGGCTTGATGGGCATTTGGGTAAGGTTGGGCACACCATCTTCCTTGTTGGGTAAAAACAAACCGTGCCAGTGCAAGGATGTTTCTTCGTCCAAATCATTGTGCACATAAATTTCGGCAGTATCACCTTCCGTAAATATTAGTGTAGGCATTGGTATTTGTCCGTTTACGGCAATGGCTCTTTTAGGTTTACCTGCGAAATTTACAATGGTGTCACGTACATATAAATCGTAGCGGACTGTTCTTGGCGGTGTGTTGTTTATAATTGTCTTTATGGAGCCTAAGTTTGCTTTTGGCATATCCATATTGCCCATATTATGAGTTATAGATGCAAGATTGTTATCCGTTTTTGTAGTGTTAGCGTTCTTGTCAGAAGTCTTTTTTATGGGCATTTGCATTTCATTATGCTTCTTCACTACAGATTTCTTGATTGCTTTCGGTTTTTCCTTTACCAAAGTCATCCCGCATTTAGGACATTTCCCTGGCTTGTCAGCGTGAATTTCGGGGTGCATTGGGCAGGTATATGTTGTGGAAGGCACCTTTTGAGTATTTTCCTTTGTGGTCATATCCATACCCTTCATATCCTGTGCTTTTGCAAAAGAGTACACAACAAGAAGGAATGTTACTGTCATTATTCTTTTCATTTTTATAATTCTAATATAGGTACTACTTATTTTCTTTTTCTAAATTGGTTTAACATTACCAATATGAAAAAAAGTAATACAATTACTAAAACTAACCAAAATGGGTGTATTCCCATAAAGGAGTAATTTCCCATATGTATTTCTCCGTTACCATTATTCATCATAATTTTATAATTTTAAGGTTAAACCAATACTAATGATGTGCTTTATGATCTACTTTCTTTTCTGGTTTTTTATCCATTCCTTTCATTTTATTCATATCCATTTTTTCATTTTTCATTTTCTCCATCATATCCATCATTTTCTCATTTTCTATCATCGATTTACACATTCCGGACATCATCGCGTCATCGTTTTTTGATGCTTCCATCATTTCCGCCATCATAGTTTTCATCATTTCGGGATTATTCTTCATGCTTTCCATCATTTCCGCCATCATTTTTTTTCTCATTTCCGGATTCTCTTTCATCATTTCCATCATTTTAGCATGACTTTCTTTCCTCATTTCCGGATTCTCCTTCATCATTTCAGACATCATGGTTTTCATCATTTCCGGATGCTCTTGCATCATTTCCATCATTTTGCCATTTTTGCCGTTCATTAGTATTCCCATCATCTCTTTTGACATACTTTCATTGTTGGCAATCTCATTCATAATTTCCATTCTCTTATCTGATTTCGAGAGAACCTGATGGGTTGACTGACATGAATATAGAAGGCCAATTAATCCAATCGCCAATGTTACTTTTTGTATTATTTTCATGATTTATAAATTTTTAATTAGTATTTTATTTTCATGGTATGAAGGTCTGGTATTTAATTAAATATAATGTTTCAGAATTCTGTAAAATAGTTGTTTAATTTACTGTTTTTGAAATAACGATCCCCGTATGCTCATATATAAGTTCAGTTGGATAGAGCAGGATTCCATGTTTTTTTACTTTAATCATTTTTATTTACCCATTTTTCTTTTTAGTAACTGAGCATTGATGGCAACAATTATAGTACTTAAACTCATAAATACAGCACCAACTGCAGGACCTAAAACAAAACCGGAAGAATAAAGTACCCCTGCTGCAAGAGGAACCGCAACCACATTATAAGCTGTGGCCCACACCAAATTCTGAATCATTTTATTGTAAGTTGCTTTTCCAAATAAAATCAAATTGGCAATATCCTGCGGATTACTGTTTACCAAAATAATATCGGCTGTTTCGGCAGCAACATCGGTACCAGAACCAACAGCAATCCCAACATTTGCTTGAGCCAATGCTGGAGCGTCATTTACACCATCACCAGTCATAGCCACAAATTCATTTTTAGCTTGCAATTCTTTTACAATTTTAACTTTTTGATGTGGAAGCACTTCTGAATAGTAACCATCCAATCCCAATTTATCACTTACTGCTTTGGCTGTTATTTCATTATCACCCGTGGCCATTAAAACTTTGATGTTATTCTTTTTGAATATTTCAATAGCATCATAGGCTTCGGGTCTGATTTCGTCAGCTAGTGCAATATATCCAGCCAATTTCCCGTCAATTAATACAAAAACTACAGTTTCAGCAGCATCACTAAAGGCATCCTTTGGAATGGTTATTTTTTCGTCCTTTAAATATCCTGGACTAACTACTTTTACTTTTTTTCCTTCTACATCCGCTTCAACCCCTTTTCCGGTAATGGCCGTAAAATTTTCAGGTTTTGGAATAATACCCTTATTTTCTTTAAACTTTTTAATAATTCCAACAGCAATTGGGTGTTCAGAGCTTTGTTCGAGCGCACTCGCAAGTCGTAAAACCTCCTCACCGGAGTATTTTTTATCAGTAGATTCTATTCTTGTTACTCCAAAATCACCTTTTGTCAAGGTCCCCGTTTTATCGAAAAGTAATACCGATATTTTACGTGATTCTTCAAAAGCTGTTCTATTTCGAATTAATAAACCATTTTGTGCTGAAACAGCCGTAGATATGGCAACTACTAACGGAATGGCAAGCCCCAAAGCATGTGGACAGGCAATTACCATTACAGTAACCATTCTTTCTAGGGCAAAAACAAAAGGAAATCCTAAAACTAACCATACGGCAAGTGTACCAAAACCAATTGCCAAAGCGATATATGTAAGCCATTTAGCTGCCCTGTCAGAAAGATTCTGCATTTTAGATTTGGTTTTCTGAGCCTCTTCAACCATTTTAATTACTTTGTTCAGATAGCTGTCTTTTCCCGTATGTTCCACTTTTACTTTTAAAGAACCATTCCCGTTGACCGATCCTCCAATTACTTTATCATTCAATTCTTTTTTAACAGGTTTAGATTCTCCGGTAAGCATCGATTCATTTAAGTAACTGGAACCTTCCAAAATAATTCCATCAGCAGGAACTTTTTCTCCGGGTTTTACTAATATCACATCGTCCTTGAGTAAATCTTCAAGAGAAATATCTTCAACGATTTCTCCTTTCATTCGATGTGCTTCTGCAGGCATCATACTCACCAATAATTGCAAGGCCTTCGATGCACCTAATACACTCTTCATCTCAATCCAATGTCCTACCAACATAATGGCAATTAATGTCGCTAATTCCCAGAAAAAATCGACTCCTTTTAAACCAAAAACGGTCGCGGAGCTATAAAAATAAGCAACACTGATTGCCATGGCTATAAGGGTCATCATTCCGGGAGCCGCTTTTTTTATTTCAGTCCAAAAACCTTTTAAAAAAGGCCAACCACCATAGAAATAAACAATACTGGAAAGTGCAAAGAGTATATATGGATTACCGGGAAGTAACAACTCAAATCCAAAAAAACTCTGAATCATTGGACTAAAAAATAATATTGGAAAGGTTAGGACCAATACAACCCAAAACCGTTTTTTAAAGTCGGCAATCATCATTTTATGATGATCGTGTCCAGCCATTCCCATTGGAATACTCCCATGATCGTGATCCATTTTTGAGTCATCCATTTTTGAGTCATTCATTTTAGAATGGTCCATCTTAGAATGATCTATTTTACTGTGGTCATCACCTGAACTATCTTCTTCTTTCATCTTGCCAATTGAAGTTGGTGTGGATTCAGGATTGTCCTTTTCATCTGGTTCTTTTACATCAGAGGATTTTGCTTCCTCTTTTTCTTCTTCTTTTTCATCTTCTGATTCGACTGTCGTGTTGGTCGGAGGAGTCTCATCTGGGTTCTCAGTCTTGGGCGGAGGTATGGTTTCAAGTTTGTCCTTTTCTTCCTTCTCGAAGGATTCATAACTTCTTTGTCGCACAGCGGATTTTATATCGGAGACATCCAGTCGTGTTTCGTCATAGCGAACTGTGGCATTTCCTGTTTCGTAATTCAATGTAACACCTTCTACA
>NZ_JAYWCK010000131.1:0-7946 GCF_043780635.1 Flavobacterium sp. | reverse complement strand
GTTTTTGAGGGAGTAATTGCTTTAAATAAAGATTTTGGAGCAGGATACTTTTATAAAATAATTATGGAAGATGCAGTTTTAGTTAAATAGTAATTATTATTAGTACCTATTTTAAAAAGTACTGTTGTTTTACAACAGTTTTTTTTTAATCATAACAGTTATCATTATAATTAAAGTTCGCTTCAAGCTAGGTTGTTTGCTGTTCTATATTCAAAACAAAGCATATGATAAACAGCTCAATTTATTGCTTTTAGGAGCACAAGACTCAATCTTTTCTATTAATGGAACCTCATTATAGCCTTTTTGTTTAACTATATTCTCAATGATGAATATTTGCATAACCGTTTGATTTATCTAATGTAAGGGGTCTTGAGAGTAAATTAGCTTCTGTTATTTAGACCTCATTAAAAACTATATATCTCGCAATTTTTACCACAATATAATGAGGAATATATTCCATTTTATCACTTGCAACAAAAAAAAAGACCAGTACGTAGCTGGTCTTTTTATTGCGTATTATATCATAAAATAACTTTCTATTCCTTGGTAAGAGGAGTATCTCCTTTTGAATACCCTCTTTCTTTATGACACCCTGTTAAGCAGGTACCACCTGTTTCTTTCTCAATAAAGTTTAATGGCATGTCCCATCTGCCAAATTTCACTTTATCTGCAATTAATTTGGTGTTTTTTGATGCATGAATATCGTGACAGTTCACACAGCTACGGCCTTTTTCTTTAGTAACATGAACGAAATGCAAGTTTTTATCACCATTTCTAAACCCAGTCCCTGTAGTTGTTTTTTCTGCATTCATCAAATCAGTATCATGACATTCAAAACAAAGAGAATAATTTTCTGTTACACCCTTTGCATAATTACCTGAAGGAAAATTTTCTTGTAACAACAACTGTCTTTCTGAATAATGGGGATTATGACAGGCAGTACAGCTTTTACTAAGTGCAGGATGATTGTGTTCGTTCTTTTTTAAATGCTCCTCAATATTCATAATAACTCTATCCCCTTTTTTAAGTTTCTTATTATGACAACTCAAGCATAAGGTTTTGCTTTCATCTACTAACAATTTTTTAATTGTAGAAGCATGAGGGTTATGACATTTTAAACAAGATTCTCCTTCAAAAGAAGCAGTATGCACAGTTTTTGCGTTAGCAAGTCCCTCTTTGTGACTCGTATGGCATGACAAGCATAAGCCTGGTAAACTAGCCGATACAAATTTAGGACTGTCAGAACTATGTATTTCATGGCACTTAATGCATTGCCCTTCTTTTAATGGCTCGTGTACAAATTTTAAATTATGTTCTTCTTTAATCTCCGTATGGCATGAGTAGCAAAGTTCAGATCCTTCCGCAAATAACTTAAACCCCACTTCTTTTGTTGTTGATGGGTGCTTTTTCCCATTCGATTCATGGCAGGCAGCACAACTGGTAGCCGTTGGCCCATGAATGTGTTTTTTTGCTGTAGTTTCTTTATGGCACTCAATACATTTATTGTCTTGAGCGAATACATTTGAAGATAAGCAGAAAAGGAGACTTACTGTAACGAATAATTTCCAAGATATTTTAATATCCTTGGTATTAAAAATTGGGTAATTGGTTTGTTTTTTCATGATATTTGGATTTCTTTATTAAAAGCGTCTTATTATTTTTAATTTAATCGCATTAAAATTATGATTCTCGATAGCAAGGGTTTCTCTGCGGTATAAATCAGCAGATAGCTCCACTATTATTTGCTTGTATATGGTAGCCAATTTAGCACTACCCAAAAATAAATTTAAATCGATGCCTTCGCCTTCCTGGATTCTATACCCTGCTCTTAAGTCAAAGTGGGTTTTGTAGTTAAAATTATAAGTTAGATTCATCGCTACATCAACAAATTTTTGTTTTCTTCCTTCTTCACCAATCATATGATAATTGGTATAGTTTCCATTTAAAGTGTACGATAGTTTATTGTCTTTCAGACTCCCCTGTAAATTGGCAAAGTATCGGGTTAATCGGTAAGGAACTACATTACTTTTAAAATCATCATGTTCAATCCCAATGTTCACAAATTGATAATTCAATTTAAATCCGTACAATTTTTGATTGATGTATTGTAAAACCAAATCGTTTGTTACTGCAACATCTCTATAGTCTTGATGTAAGTATTTATAATTAATTTCTAACAAATTATCAAATAAATTTAACATACCCATAAATATATTTGCATCTAATTTATAGGAGTAAACTCCCAGACTCTTTGCGGTATAATCTATATACACCGTCGTGTTGTTCGGAATTAAACCACCTGGTATCCTTTGAATTTCAATAAAAGCATCGCGTTGTATCAATATATAATCTATATTTTCCTGATAGATAAGACTCGCAGTTGCATCAGTTACCAAAACAGATTCTATATATACATTTGGATTTCGCAATAAAGTTATTTTGCCATCAACCAAAGTATAGGGTTCTTTAAAAACAGAAATATCGCTTGTTCCACTGCTCCCTTGTTGATCTTGTAAAGAATAATTATAATTTAAGGAGAGTTTCCCTTTTAAAGGTACTTTTTTTGTGTAGCCAATGTTAAAACCTGCCCGGTTAAACGTTGCATTTGAGTTAGACCAACCATAATCTCCTTTTTTAAAAAAAACTGCAGTATTTAAACTTTCATACCATTGGTGTTGAATATCAGCCTCAATATCTCTATTTTTTGAAAACTGTTCATCTTGATGGCCTTCTGAATATCCAAAACGGGTATTAAACCTCAAATGCCATGGTAAATTAATAGTTAAGTTTTCAGAAAAGTTAAGCCTATCAAAGGGATTAGTTCCCGTTTGGTATATCTTATAGATCAAAGAAGAAAATTTATAATCTTTGTTTTTATCTATAGCAATGTCGTTTCGAAGATTGAGATTGGTGCTTTTATTTTCATTTTCATATACATCAACCAATTCATAAGTATAATATCGTTGTGAAAAATTAAATACATTCTGATCTCTTTTCCCAATAGATTTTTCTATTGTTCCAACTATTTCTTCCTCTGTATTTTTATAGTGTCGGTTGGTATATTTTTCTTGGTTTTCATCTTTAGAGTTCTTATAAGTTACAGTAAGTGGCAACCATTTATTGTTAAAGCTAAAATGGCTACCCCAATTAAAATAGGTAGCATTATATTCTGATAAATTTTCATAATTAGAATAGACGTTATTGTAACTAAGAAAAGGCCTTAATTTAATTTTTTTCTCTCTAAATAAAGAAGCCGCCACATTTAAACGCTCCCCTGAATTTACGATGGCATAGTCGGGCATTAATATGGAGGCATCTTGTCCTGCACCGGGATTGTATTCGGCTTCTATATCCAACACTAAAAAATTGGGGTGCCAAAAATACGATTGGGCGTTGAGCAAAAATTTACCTGAATATAAAAAATTAGTCTCCTTGTTTTCACCTAAAGGCCCCGAAGTATAGCTGTCCTTATATTGCCCATACAATTCAACCCCCCCATTTAAGCCCATAAGCCCCCAAGTTTTGGGTTGGTAGTTGCCATTTTGGGCAACCCCTAGTATAGAAGTAAATAATACTATGAAACTAACTTTTAACTTTTTCATAACGATGAATTTTTAGTTAAAAGCATTGGGTTATTACTGCCGTGTGGGTTATGGCAACTGGTACAGCTCTGTTTTTTTGAAGTTAAATGAGTTTGTGTTCTGTAAATATCAGCTTTGTTATGACAGTTTAAACACAATTCATTAGCTGTTAATTTTAAGAGGCTTGGTGTAGTTGAGTCATGGCTTTCATGGCAGGCAACACACAAACCACCAGCCCCAACGGGCCCATGCATATAGGTGTATTTTACTTCAAATTTTTCATGACATTCATAGCAAGCATTGTCTTGTAGTAAACCTTTGTTTGCACCACCGTGTGGATTGTGGCAGGTCACACAACTTTTATCTCCTATGGTTTTGTGAATTTTAGAGCTATCAATGGCAAGTTTATCATGGCATTTAAAGCACAATAGATTTCCTTCTTCAAGCAATAAACTATTCAGCTTTGATCTATGTGGATTGTGGCATTGGGTGCAATTGCCGGATGCCACAGGTCCATGAAGAGAACTATAGGCAGTATTAAAATTAGTATGACATGTATAACACAAGTCTTTTAAAGGGGTCTTTAATTTACCCATACTACCCGCATAATGACAATCATTACATTTCTTTTCAAGATAGGGCTTATGGATGACAAATTCTGGTTTCTTAATTGTTATTTTTGACCGATTAAGACTGTCAAATTGCCCTAAATTTATGGAGTCTTTTGATTCAACATTGGCAACAATGGGAGCGGGAACACCATCCAAAAAAAACTTTTTTAAATTATAAATTTTGTTTGGAGCACATGAAAAAATAAGTATTGTAAAAACAATAAAAATTAAAAAGTTTTTAGACACAAACTTGATCATTGGATTTCATATTATAAAATATAAGATTTTTCTTTTTTAGTGAAAAATTTAAACAAGGAGTATTAATTACTTCTTTAAGTCTATTCTTCCGTACACTGAAATTTTTTCAGGTCCAAATTGATTAGCTACAATAATTAAATACTTGAGGTCATACCTTTTATCAACTAAGTTTTCAAAATATTTGGTGTTTTCATAATCAATTGTAATTTGAACTGGTAAGTACATATCCCCAGGACCATTATAGGCCCCTCCAAAGAACATTAATAATTTGCCTTCTTTATTAAATATTTGAGCATTTTCAAAAGCTGCATCTAACACATATACATTGTTTTCTTTATCTGCCGCAAGACCTTTTGGACGCGAAAATTGCCCCATGTTATCTCCTAATGCACCTATATTCATAATATGCTTGCCTTCAAGCGAGTATATTTTAACGGTAAAATCTCCTGTATCCGTAACATAAATTCTGTCATCAGAAATACTTATAGCCGTTGGAGAATACAAATAATCACTATTCCCTTCTACAGATTCAGGGAAATATCCCTCAAATTCTTTGGTTGCTTTATTAAATATATTTACTCGGTTATTTCCAAGATCTGCAACATATATTTTGTTGTTTTTTACAACTAAGTCAATAGGATTCTTCATGATCTCGCCACCAAACTCTGTTAAATATTCATTTTTAGAATCATATACCGATACAACTCCTTGTCTTGGATTTGCCAAATAGAGGCTTCCATCTTCATCTACAAAATTATTGATAGAAACCGCAACTCCTTTTTTTAGTTTAGGAGTAAACTCTTTAAAACTTTTATTTTCTAAATCTATTATTTTAATGGTATTATTGCCTAAATCGCAAATGTAAATTTTCCCATTTCTAATACTGACTCCATATGGTTTTTCAATGTTAGAAATTACTTCCTTACCAACAATTGAAGCATTAAATGCAGTCTGTATAGCAGCAATATCCGAAGAACTACTATAAGACCTTAAATACTGTATGCGAGCTGTATCTGATTCTTTGGGGAATAAAACTTTGGCAGCTTCCACCTTGGTATTACTGGCTATTTTAGGAGAACAGGAAGTAATAACAACCCCAAATACAATCATGATATACTTAATACCCTTCAATAAATTTTGCACTATTTTCATAAGATTAAAAGTTTTTAGATTCCTTAAATTAGAGACCCAATTAAATCAATACAAATTTATTCTATTAAAATAATATATTTTATGATATTTATCAGTTATAAGTGGGTTTAATCATTCGTATTAAATTTTTGTAACCTAAGAATTTAGATATCCAGTTTTATAAAAAAAAGGCGAAAAATTTTCACCTTTTTTTTAGATATGTTGTATAAAAAAAAGGCGAAAATTTTTCGCCTTTCTTCCTATAACAATAAAATGTGTTATTTAATATGACAGGTCAAACACAATGCACTTGCTGCATTTGTTGCACGTAATAATTTAGTACCTACAGGTCCATTATTATGAGCATCATGACATGAAGCACATTCTACATTGTTTGCAAATAACATAGCTGCTACAGCAGGAGTAACTGAAGGGTCTTTCAAACCACCATCAGAACTTGCTAATGCAGTATTATACGCAAATGAAACTGGATGGTGAGTACTTAAATTTATCCCTAATAATGCAGGTCCAGTAATTTTACCACTAAGAGCTCCTGCTTTTCCAATAAATGCATCTAAATCTACTGTACCATCATGGCAGCTTAAACATAATTTAGAAGTTCCCCCTGGTTGAGTAGTTGTTGCATTAAAAGTAGAAGAAATTAAATTTGTGTACAAAGTGAAAGTAGCTGCAGTAAGAGTATGGTTCCATAAAGGTGCTCCTGTTGCAGCTATCGCGTTGTGAGGAGTATGGCAAGTAATACAAATTTGGCCACCTGTATTCCAAAGCGCTGCTTTAAAATCGTGTTTAGATCCAGTAATTACTCCTTGAGCAAATGTGAAAGTTGAAATTAGCACTAAAGCTAATGTTAAAAATAATTTTTTTGTTTTCATAATAATAAATTAAGGTTGTTTTTAATGTGTTTTTAAATGGGTTTTTTTTAATTATTTTGTTTTCTAATTACAGGTTAAAATTATAAGAAAACTGATACTAAAAATATGATAAATATCATCTTTTTAGTAAATTCAGCATTTTTCTTAAGATTTAGTTAATAATTATTTTTAATTATCTGATTTACAGGTAATTAAAATATTACAATGTATTTTATGCTTTTTTTAGTAAAAAATTAAAGCATTGATTATCAACACAGTAATTTATTTAAAATGAGTTAAAATAACGAATTATTTGTGTTTTTTAGGTGAATTTTGAATACTACAAAACAAGACAAATTTGTCTTGTTTATATATTTAAAACAAGACAAATTTGTCTTGTTTTGTTTAGCAATCAAAAGTCTAATACGTTTTTTAGGTTATTTTGCAGAGGATAGAGAAACCTTTTTTTATTAAAAAAAAACAAAAGGACTAGCAGAAAAATAGGTTTTCTGCCTTTTTTATAAAAATGTGGTAGATTGATAAGCTGTAAACATGTTTTTTACACCCAACGGCATAATGTTTTTTATTGTATCATCAGTTGTAGAAATTAATAATTTGAACCTTCAGATTTGTGTGTATAGTTTACCACACCATTAGGGTCATGACAGGTCATAAAACATTTTTTCTGGTCGAGATCTATCATTCTACCATTTAAAGGATTGGGCTGTATCACGTTTTTGTCGAAATTAACACCATATGCATTTTCAGACAACGAACCACCTTCATAGCCATGAGGGTCATGACAGGTATTACAGCCAATGGTTTCCATAAAATGTCCTCCACTGATTTTTGTATGAATGTCTGTAACGGTGCTTATTGCATGGCATTCAAAACACAAAGCGAAGTTACTTTGTATCAATGATGGCCAATTCTTACCCAATCGAGGTGTTTTATCCATATTATAGTTAGCCTTTAAGATTCTTGGATAAATAGAACCATGAGGTCCTGAAGACGAATTTTTCCCATCACTGGCATGACAAGAAGAACAATATATCTTACTACTTGCATTATAAGGCGAAATTAACCCCCTTGGATTGCTGTTCTTCCCTTCTATAACAACAGGATGGAATGAAACATTAGTTGCAGCAAAATCAGTTCGGGTATTCGCTGTTCCTAAATATCTATTAGTATAAATTGGAGTCAAAGGATTATCGGCATGGCATTTAAAACAAATTTGATATTCATAAACAGCTGGAAAAACATCAACCCCTGTTAGGCCAACTCCTTTTACGTTAACATTTGCACCTTTTACTAGTGGCGCTTGTGCTTGAGAAGAATTGGAAGCGTGTGCATTATGACAATCTGTACATTCTATATGTTTTTCTGTTTTAATTTTAGACTCAGCCGGATCATGAATTCCCATATAAGCATATACATTATGTCTGTATGGTTTAGAAAATTCGACTTGTATGTTTTTGGTAGCTACATTACCA
>NZ_JAYWCK010000130.1:0-18469 GCF_043780635.1 Flavobacterium sp. | reverse complement strand
GTAAAAAAGCACAACATAGAAATCCTTGGAGGATTTGAGCAAATTGAAAATAAGTGGAGCGGAATAGAGGCTTACCGACAATCACTTTATAGTAATCAAAATCAAATATTATCGTTGGGAGATCCTTTAACATCAACAAACAACGGAGGTGTTGCAGATTGGTCGTTAAGATCTTTTTTTGGTAGAGTGTCATATAATTTTGATGAAAAATATTTTTTGGAGTCTACTTTGAGAAATGATGGCTCTTCCAGATTTGCAATTGGAAATAAATGGGGCTTGTTCCCTTCGATTTCCCTTGGATGGATGGTATCTAAAGAGGGCTTTATGAAGTCGTTTGAAAAGTTAAGTAATTTTAAAATCAGAGGTTCTTATGGAACATTGGGGAATCAAAATATAGGTTTATTTAGATATACGGCCAACGTGTTTTCCGGTTATGATTATACCTTTGGAGGTGTATTGGCCTCAGGTTATAATACTTCATATTATGCAAATGAAGATATAACATGGGAAAAATCAACAACACTTAACATAGGTACAGATATCGGGTTTTCACTTTTAGGAGGTAATGCAAGTATTGTTTACGATTGGTATAGAAGGGATACAGACGATATCTTACTTAATTTACCAATTCCGTTAATAGTTGGATTAAATCCTTCTGAAATAAATGCGGGAAAAGTTAGAAATCAAGGATGGGAACTAACCCTTTCATATGAAAACTATGCCCATGATTTGGGTTATAAATTTAATTTTATTATATCCGATGTGAAAAATGAAGTGGTTGATTTAGCAGGTTTAAGTCCTATTATTGGTGGTAATTCAATATTGAAAGAAGGGTATCCAATTTGGGCTTATTACGGTTGGCAATCAAATGGATTATTCGTAGATCAGGCAGATATTGACAATTCGCCAAAACAGCCCAATTCAGCAAATATCAAACCTGGTGATATCAAATTTGTTGACCGTGACGGAAATGGCAAAATTGATGACGCTGACAGGTATGTTATGGGATCTAATATTCCAAGACTTACCTTTGGTTTTAATACTGAATTTAAATACAAAGGCTTTGATTTAACTGCCTTTTTTCAAGGCGCCCTCAAAGCTGATATGTATTTTACAGACGAAGGACCGCAATTTCAAAATGCCGCTCCAACTAGGTTTTTAGATAGATGGTCTCCAAGTAATCCAGACCCTAACGCATCCATGCCTCGAGTAACTGCTGATAATAATTACAATAACACATTCGCTAATGATTTTTGGCTAAAAGATGGTAAATATATAAGGTTAAAAAACCTTCAATTGGGGTATAATTTTAATGAATCGATATCTAGTAAAATAGGAATGTCATCCATTAGGCTATATGTGGCGGGAACTAATATTTTAACCTTTTCAAATTTACAGTCAGGACTAGATCCTGAATTGTGGTCAGCAGGAGATTATCCTACATTATCTACTTATTCAGTAGGATTAAATCTTAAATTTTAATTAACTTAAAAAGCATTTTTATGAAAAATAAACATTTTTTTATTCTAATTGGGTTAGCGTTAATGTATAGTTGCAACGACGATTTTTTAAATAAAGTAAACGAAGGGGCAGTTTCGACAGATACATTTTTTTCTACAGAACAGGACTTGTATTTTGCAACAAATGCATTGTATAATTCGTCTTCCTTTAGAAATATGTATTTGGAGAATATCACGGACAATTCCACCAATAATCATACTTGGGATGCCCCTTATGACTTTGCAACGGGAGCAGCAAGTTCGTACGATAATTTCTCTTTAGATTTTTGGAGAAATAATTATCAATTCATTCAAACGGCAAATAGAATTATAGAAGGTGCCCAAAAAACTGAAAATATTTCTGAAGCAAAACGACAACAGTATATAGGTGAAGCTAAATTTCATAGAGCGCTAATGTACGATCAATTAGTTGGTCTGTTTGGTGACGTTCCTTTTTTGACAAAACCTACATCGCCTGATGAGGCCAGAATTGCAATAAGAACTAATAAATCTGAAATAAGAAATTTTTTATTGAATGATTTAAGTTCAGCGGCCGCAGGACTTCCTTTAAAAAGTTCTCAATGGGGAAGGGTAACCAAAGGAGCAGCACTTGCTTTAAAGGCAAGAATTGCCCTTTACAATGAAGATTGGAAAGTTGCCGCAGCAGCGGCGAAAGAAGTTATGGATTTGGGCGTGTATTCATTGCATCCTTCCTATGAAGAATTGTTTCAATACAAGGGGGAACAAAGTTCAGAAGTGATCTTTTCAAGACAATACGCAGATGTTACCAATGCTAGACATAATATGACCATTCAAATTGGTTCTTCTATTGCATTTGATGGATGGAGTAACTTTTTACCCACTAAAAGCTTAATAGATTCTTATGAGTGCAAAGATGGTTTAGATATTAAAACTTCGCCCTTATATAATGAGAAATTCCCTTGGACTAACCGCGACCCCCGTTTACATCAATCCATTGTTTATCCAGGTAGAGAGTATTTAGATGGAGTTTGGACATCAATACCTGGGTTTAATTTTGGTTCAGCAAAGGTGTACAACGATTGGGATGGTGCTGGGGCTAAAGAATGGAACAAACCAAAATCAGGATATATGTTTTGGAAGTACCAACAACCCGATGATGTAACAGCTAAAAAAGTATGGCAAGGTGATATCGATTTGATTCTTATTCGATATGCCGAAGTTTTGTTAATTTATGCTGAAGCAAAACTGGAAGCTGGAGATATTGATCAGTCAGTTTATGATGCTCTTAATAAAATAAGACAAAGACCATCCGTTAATATGCCAGCTATTACTCCTGGAAAAAGTCCATCACAGTTAAGAGCAATAATTAGAAATGAAAGACGCGTAGAGTTAGTACTCGAGGGTTTTAGATTGTTTGATATAAGAAGATGGAAAATCGGCGAAACGGTATTAGGAAAAACATTGTATGGTGCTCCTGAAGCTAATCCAGCTACTATGAACCCAATCACTTACAGAACTAATTGGCAAATAAATAAATTTGATCCTGCAAGAGATTATTTATGGCCTATTCCTCGAACGGAAATCGATCAAATAGGTCTAGAACAAAATCCTAACTGGTAAATTATCAAATGAAATCGTTAAAATTTTATTTGCATACTATTTAGAAGATTGTTAAATGAAAAAATATAAACTTAATTAAATTTTAAAAAGAATATTTATGAAATGAGCATGGCCAAAAATTGGTCGCAATTGAAAATCATCGAATACCAAAATAAAATAATAACCGATGAGATAAACACCATAAAGATATGCGAATTACATATGATCAATTAAAAACAATAAATATCTACATATGAAAACAATAATTAAAAAATATATACTTATAGTAATGTCGATTATTTTTTTAATCGCATGTACCAAGGAGGATATACTTCCGCCACCGCCAACAACTGTTAGAGCTACAGTAAGTTCAGAAAGAGTTGCAATTGGAATCCCTGTAATCTTTAAAGATACTTCTAAAGATGTTTTATCTAGAACGTGGACATTTCCTGGAGGAACACCCTCAAGTTCAACAGATGCAGAAGTTAGCGTAATATTTAATAAGGAAGGAACTTTTACATGTATATTGGAAATCAGTTTTGAGGGTGGTATAACGAATTCAAAAGAATTCAAAATAATAGTTTCTCCCCCTGAGAAAGGCTTTGCAAACAAAAATATATTTTCTTTTGAGAATGCCACAGCTGCTTTAGCCTCTTGGAAGTCATGGACACCCGAAGCTACACCACCAGCTACTATGACAATAGATGCATCCCAAGGAGCTAACGGAACATCTTCATCTGCAAAAGTATCCTTTACCGCAGCAGGAAAAGAAATACAAATTTTCACCAATGAAGATTTTACCGGAATCAATGAAACAATGGATAAAACTAAGAAGTATGAATTTAGTTTTTGGGCAAAAGCAAGTGCTGCCACAACTATTACAGCTGCCTTAGAGAATTCTGTTGATATTACTAAACATACTTGGGCAACAGAAAACCAAGCTTTCAAGAATTACTTATGGCAAGATAAAGAAATTGGAACTACATGGACAAAATATACATTTAATATAGATCCTAGTAGTCAATCTTACAATATTGCTCAGAATGTTTATGTTAAAATTAAAATGGCTCCAAGTTCATTGGTTAATATTTGGTTTGATGAATTTTCTTTGAAAGAGGTGTTTCCTGTAAATGGAGAGGGGTATGCAAATAGAGATATATTTTCTTTTCAAAACGCAACAGCTGCTCTCACTTCCTGGAAGTCATGGTCGCCTGAAGCTACATATCCGGCGACTTTATCAGTAGATGCCACACAAGGAGCTAACGGAACATCATCCTCTGGAAAAATGTCATTTACAGTGTCTGGAAAAGAAATACAAATTTTTACCAATGAAGATTATACCGGAATCAATGCTAAAATGGATAAAACTAAGAAGTATGAATTTAGTTTTTGGGCAAAATCAAGTGCAGCCACAACTATTACAGCTGCTTTAGAGAACTCTGTTAATATTGCTAACCATACTTGGGCGACAGAAAACCAAGCTTGGAAGGGTTATTTGTGGCAAGATACTAATATAAGCGTAACATGGACAAAATATACATTTGATATAGACCCTAGTAGTCAAGATTATGCTATGGCAAATAATGTGTATATTAAAATTAAAATGGTTCCAAGCGCTTTGGGTGATATTTGGTTAGATGAATTTTCTTTGAAAGAAAAATAGATTGTGACTAATATATAATAGGTATGTATTTATTTTTGAGTTAGTTAGTAGTAATTAAAAACAAGGTTCGAAAACTTGTCGAACCTTGTTTTTTTTATCAATTTTAAATTTACACATCATAACATCATATTTAAAATAGTTGAATAGATAAACTTTGTATTATGACTAAAGTTGATAAATTGTTTGCAATTATGAGTTATTTTGTTTCCTTATATTTTTTAATACCTCTTTTTATTTCTTGTTCCGAAAATGGTTTTAAGGAAAGATCAGATAATGGAATAATTAAACCCAATTATACGTTGCCATATATGGACAAGGAGAATCATGAGAGTGGTATTGCTCTTTACACTGCTAGTATGGCATTAAAGGGTAGAACTGAAATGGGAACAGAATATCTTCTTCATAATGCTAAAGGGACTGGAATAACACAGAAAATAGTAAGAAATGGTTTTAATACCGCACTAAGAGTCGATTTTACCAATTTAAATGATCGTGCTGATTTTGGGCAAATTTTGATGGCAGGTTTTGCTAATGTGAGGGATAACAAATTATTACCTTTAGAATTAGTACAACAAATTAAGGGTGTAAAATTTAAAGCAGCAGCTGTTTCACAGCCACTTAAATTAACTGTAACTGCTTGTGGCATTGGAGAAGCTGTCATCAAAACAATAACCATCTCCGTGTCAGAAAAAGAACAGCGTGAATATTCTTTAGAGTTTGATTCTTCATCATTTAAATACTTATCGTTTAAAGTAAGTTTTGAAAATCAAGACGATGCTTATGATAATTCTTTAGAAACTGCAATTATACTTGATGATGTTTATTTTTTAAACGGAAGCGATGTTGTTTTTACCCCCCCTACCGATGATACTGCTTTCTTAAAATGGCTTCAACATTCTGCTATTCGATTTTTTATTTGGAATTACCATGACTTTGGTGACGGCAGAGGGGCTATTTGGGGTTCTAATCACTGGTACAATACAGTTTCTTCGAGTGGTATGGCGTTTGGTATGGCAGCGTATATATTGGCAGTAGAAGAAAAGATGATGACTGCACAGGAATCTAAAAGAAGGATTTTATCCTTGCTCAAATATTTTCAAAATCAAAACTGGTATAATGGACAACATGGGAGGAAAGGTTTTCCAGATCATTGGATGAATATAGATGAGTCCACTAATTATGATGGAGTAAGTACAGTCGACTGGGCTATTTGTGCAGCAGGACTTCGAGTCGTGGGTCAATATTATAAAGATGATTATGAAATTCAATCTATAGTGACTGAATTGTTAAATCGTCCAATTTGGAAGGATGTCTTTGATAAAAATGGTCATATTGCTATGGGGATTGATCATACAACAGGCCAGATAAATCCATGGAGATGGGGCCCTTCTTTTACAGAAGAAGCCGACCTTACTTTTTTAGAAGCTCGAAATTCCAATCAAAAGGACAAAAGCATATTTATACCTATTGTAAGGCAAAAATTATACGGCTATTATCCAGGATGGTGGTCTACAGGGTTTGAATTCAATTGGATGCAAATGTGGACAGGACCCGTAGAGCCCTATAAAACTAATAGCACGATTGCTTATGGAAATGATGCTATTACTTGCCAAAGCGTTTTTGGGCGTCCTATAATGGGACTTACTGCTACAGGAATACCAGTAAATATTGATAAAGATGGATTTATAGAGCATCGTTATTTTGGAGATCAAGGTCATTCCCCAAACCGATCTAATGATAACAAAACAATTGCTCCTGCACCCTATGGAGCAGCTTCAGCTTTGGCTTTTGTTCCTAATCAAGCACTTAAAGGACTCAAAGAATACATCATGTTAGGATATTACCACCCGTTAGTTGGATTTCCTGGAAGTGTAAGATTGAGTTCTTTAGGAAATGGTTCGCCAAATATGATTCCTAATTGGGGAATTTCAGATTTAGAGGCAGGACCATTAATGATTGGCATAGATCAATATTTTAAAAATACTATAGGCACATATTATAGTAATGATCCAAATGTAAAAATTGCTTTAGGAGAATTAAAGCAATCTTTCAAATTTTAAACTATAAATTAATTTAAGAATGGGATGAAATACAAGGTGTTATTAATTGATTTGCCGTATTTAACCTATAAAATTCGCTGTTAAAAAAAGGGTAATTGATTTGCCTCTAATAAGTTAAAAGCCAAACTCTTAAAAAATATATCATAGATGAAAATTAGAATAATAATCCTAACTATTATAGTCCTATTTACTGGAATAGATTCGATTGTAGCCCAAAATACAGATCAATTTCAATCAGAAACTAGAAGCATTCAAAACTTCAATTTTGGATGGAAATATTTAAAAGATAATACTGCCGATACACACAGAGTAGGATTGATTGACACAGATTGGGAAATGGTAGATTTACCCCATGATGCTGCAATATTTGAAAAGGTTAGTCAAGAAAACTCAGATGGAGCAAATGGATATTTTCCATATTTAAAGGGCAGTTATCGCAAGCATTTTACCATATCTTCAGAAAACCAAGGTAAATTGATATTTGTAGAGTTCGAAGGGGTTTATAGAAATTCTAAAATTTGGATTAATGGACACTATTTAGGAAACCATCTCAATGGATATCTTGGTTTTGAGCATGAATTAACAGATTACATTCTCTTTGATCAAGACAATTTAATTGTTGTAAAATATGACAACACAACCAAAGGAACTTCAAGATGGTACACAGGAGCTGGTATTTACAGAGATGTTTGGTTAAAAATACTAGACCCTTTACATGTCCCATTATATGGAACTTATGTTACCACTCCAAAAGTGAGTAAAGCATATAGTCTAGTCAATCTAGCAACAGAAGTAACTAATAACTACAAACAAACTAAGCTTTGCAAATTGGTTAGTAAAATAGTAGATGCAAACAATCAGGTAGTTCAGCAACGGGAATCTGTTGTGCCAGTTCAAAGTGAAGAAACTTTTGTGTTCAATCAGGAAATAGAGGTAAACAAGCCGCATTTGTGGTCTTCTGATAATCCTTATTTATATACTTTAAAATCTGAAATTTATGATCAAAATAAATTAGTGGATGAATACAGCACAACTTTCGGAATTCGCGAAATACGAATGACCCCAGAAAATGGATTGCTTATTAATGGTGAAAAAACAATTGCAGTAGGCGGAAACATTCACCATGACCTAATTAGCCTAGGGGCAGCAGCCTATAAAGCAGGATTTGAGAAACACATTCTCGATTTGAAATCTATGGGTACCAATTCGGTGCGTTTAAGTCACAATCCACATGCAACACGACTTTTGGAAGTGTGCGATGAGCAAGGTATTTTAGTGTTTAATGAAGGCTTTGATAAATGGACGAGTCAATTTTATGGAGGTCAAATGTCTTTTGACAGTCAGTATAAAAAAGATGTGGAAAATTGGATTAAAAGAGATAGAAACCATCCATCAGTATATATCTGGAGTGCTGGAAATGAAGTAGCGCAACAAGGACAAAATGAAGATGAAAAATTTGAAACACCCAAAGATGCAGAAGACTATGGTGTTTCTACATTTTTAAAAATTAAAGAGGAAATAAATCGTTGGGATCCTTTAAGAAAAGTTACAGTAGGCTTGTTTCCATCTAGGGAAAAGGCTTGGAACGGATACGACCCAAAACACCAAGCCAAATTCAACGAGGTGCTACCCGCTGAAATGGCTTGGTATTCCGATGTAGTTAGTTGCAACTACACAGAGCAAATGTTTGCTAAAGATCACAAGAAATATCCTCAAATGATGTTTATCAATTCTGAAGCGAATACCTCGTTAGGTATGGATTTCAAGGATGTATCTTGGTCTTATATCGATACAAATTATGTGATTGCTCATTACTATTGGACAGGATATGCCTATTTAGGAGAAGCCACTTGGCCTAGAATTGGTTGGAGTCTAGCTTTCTTCGATTTGGGTGGAGAATTAACCAATCTCGGTTCTATGTACCAAAGTTATTATGACAAACAACCTATGAGTCATCTTTGGGTTTATGATAAAAGCGAAGCAGCTACCAAGTTATACGCAGAACAATATGGATTTAATAAAACTTGGAGTTGGTATCCAATGACCAAAAATTGGAATTGGGAAAATGGTACTCAACTTAAAATGGCAGCTTTTTCTAACTGTGAAGAAGTAGAATTGTATCTGAATGGAAAATCGCAGGGACGTAAGAAACCCGCTGACTTTAAAAACAATATTACAGAATGGGAACTAAACTATCAAGAAGGTACTACTGAATTAAAAGGTTTCAATAAAGGAAAAGTAGTTTCAAAAGATGAATTAACCACGGTAGGAAAACCTTTTACAATTCAATTAAAAACAACCACAGGAGTATTAGAAGGGAATGGGCTTGACTTGGCTTATGTGCAAGTTGATGTAGTAGATGCAAAAGGAAGAAAAGTCTATAATGCTACTAATGAAATTACATTTGAAGTCTCTGGAGCAGGGACATTAGAAGGTCTTTCTAGTGGAGATATCTTAAGCCATGAAAACATGAAAGATTCAAAACGAAAGGTATATAATGGAAGTTGTCAAGCTGTACTAAAAAGTGGTAGAGAAAAAGGAACACTATTGATAAAGGCAAAGGCAGAAGGTTTAAAAGAGGCATTATTAGAAATAAAAGTTAAACAATAAGGACTATGAGAGTAATTATGATTTTTATTCTTTTACTTAAAATAAGTTTTGCATTTTGCCAAAATGACAAAACAAAGCCATTTATCTGGCCTGTTTATGTCAATCAAAATTCTTGGGCTTTGAGTAATACAATTCTTCAGTCCACTGAAATAAAGAATATTCAGTTCACAGGAAGATATGCCAATTATACAGATGCCGATACTTGGTATCCTACCTGGGCAAGTGATGGTAACCTATACTCGCCATATACTGATGGAATGGTTGAGGGCATAGGTGCAGGTTCATGGGCAGGTATAAAAGCAACAACTGGTCAGGCAAAAATAACGGGTAATAATCCATTGGACTTGAAAGTAACTTCTCAAGGAGTTTACATGGCATCTGCTACTCCTTATATGGGAAGATATCCATGCGGTTCACTTATTTATAATGATGTTTGGTACTATGGCACCTACAGTTTACTAGATGACAAATCGCTTGGTATGAACTGGCCAATATTGGGACCCTTTGTAGGATTCAGAATTTCTTATGATTATGGAAAAACTTGGGTAGAAGAAAAAGACCCGATAAATAACCTTTTTGATGAACATACTGATTTGAGTGCTAAGCCCATAAAAATGGGAGCACCTCATTTTGTTGACTTTGGTAAAAATATGGAACACTCGCCTGATGGAAAAGCATACTTAGTGGGACACGGTGCCTCTGTTGATGATCAAAAACCTCGCCCAGGAAATTTAAGTTGGATTAGTGGAGATCAAATATTTATCACTCGTGTTACGCCGAATCCTGCTAGCATAAATGATAAAAGTAAGTATGAATATTTTGCAGGTTATGATAAAGATAGTGTTGCTATATGGTCAAAGGATTTTGGTCAAATTAAACCAATTTTTGAATGGAACAACCATGCTGGGAGCGTGACAATAACATACAACCCAGGACTAAAAAAATATTTAATGTGCATTACCGACGGTTGGCCTACTACAAAATCAATGGACACTTATATTTTGGAATCTGACAACGTCTATGGACCTTGGAATATGGTAACTTACTTAAAGGACTTTGGTCCTCAAGCTTATTTTGTCAATATCCCTTCAAAATTTTTAAGTGAAGATGGGAAAAAAGCATGGCTTTGCTATTCAGCAAATTTTATAAATACCAATTTTAAGGATAGTACAGATCCTGGTTCCTTTACTGGTAATCCAGAAGGTAGCTTATATACGATGTCTCTCCATGAAATTCAATTTATAACAAAATAAAAGGTATAATAAAACTTTGAAATATGCATGCTAAAAAGTAATATCAAATGAGGGAATTATTAATAGTAAACAACAAGTACTTTATAAAAAAAATGAGATAAACATGAAATTCAAAAATTTAATCTTAGCAATATTTATAGTTGTGACACTATTTTCTTGTAGTGAAATGAAAATTAAATCAGTAAATCGTTTTAAAGCCGAGATATCAGAAAACACATTTATTAAATTACAGGAAAGATTAAAACTTGTTAATACTGATGTTAGTGAAAAAGGAATTTTATTTGACTCTATAAGAAAAGAAAAACTCCTAACAGGTTATAGCTATGGAGAGTATTACGACTGGGATTTATATTATGAAAACATCTATCTGTCCTATTATGGTATTTCGGATTATTGTTTTTCCAATTTGAATGTTTTTCTAAGCCTTCAACATGAAAATGGGTTTATTCCTAGAAGTTTTGGAACCAAAAATTATGGCGCAAAAGAGATGTTCAAGCCATTTATAGCTCAAATAGTTTTACTAGGCTCTTTGCAAAAAGAAGATTTCAGTTGGGCAGAAAATCAGTATCCAAAACTCAAAAAATATTTACACCGTTGGATGGAATATGATACCGACGGAAATGGATTGATGTATTGGGGAGAATTTGGTACTGGAGAAAACGGGGCCTACCACAGTGGCATGGACAATCAGTTTACCCGATGTGTAGGTCGCAGTGAAGGCGTGGACTTAAATTGTTATTTGGTACGAGAATTGGAGGCTATGGCGGTTATTGCAGCACAATTGCAAAAGCCAGATGATGCTGAAAATTTCTCCAAACAGGCTAAAGCGTTGACGAGTAAGATTAATGAAATTTTGTGGGATGAAGCCACAGGTTTTTATTATGATCGAAATGAAGAAACAGGCAAAACAACTAAAGTAAAGTCAATATCAGGATTTGCCCCATTGTGGAGTAAAGTGGCTAGCGAAAAACAAGTAAGTATTTTGGTAAAACAACATCTAACAAATCCCAAAGAATTTTGGACAAAATATCCTGTGCCTACTTATGCTATTGATGAAGTTGATTATTATCAAGGCTCTAAAACTGGAGAATGTAATTGGAGAGGTACTAGCTGGATACCCACAAACCATATGATGATACATGGCCTTAATTCTTACGGCTATAATGATTTAGCAAGGGAAATTGCTTATAAATCATTTGACATGGTTTTGAATAAAAATGAAACGACACGTGAATTTTTCAATGCTGAAACAGGAGAAGGCAATGGCTTAAAACCTTTTTATGGGTGGTCAACTTTAGCCTATTTTATGCCATTAGAAGTGGAGTTAGATTATAATCCCACTTTAATAAGTAAGGATTTTAAAATTTTAAAATTAAGTCATTTAATAGACGGAATTTCTTTAAATGAAGGCTTAAAAAAATCAAAATAAATTATATAGATAGACTTTCATTTAAAGAAGTTCTGTAATAACAAAACAAGTAGGGAATAAACATAAAATTGACAGCCTTGCTTTAACACTAATCTTTAATACTAATCTTTAATACTAATCTTAAATTAATTAATTATGAAAACAAAAATTACATTTAAAAATTCCTTGACAACTGCAGTAATTGCAGTGATGATCCTATTTGGTTTTAATGCCAAAGCGCAAACTTATGTTTATAATGAAACAGTATCTTCGGGTATCTACTTTTGGCCTACGAACGGTTCACAAGTCACAAATCCCGTTTCAGATGTTGTGAATTCTAGTGCAAATTGTGCTGTTTCTAGTACTAATGGTAATTGGAGTCAAATACAATTTTTTCCAAATCCAAAATATACACCAGTAAGCGGCGATAAGCTTTATTTTTCTGTTTACAACCCTAATGGTGCAGGACCTGGTCAGATTCAATTTAGATATACAAGCAATCAAGCTAGTTGGCAGTTTGGAGGCGATGTAACCTATGTTTCTGGTTCAGTAACTGGATGGGTAGAGTACAGCATTGCTCTAACAAATCATGTAGGCAACGAAATAGATCAAGTTATTATGATGCCTGCAGGAAATAGTGCATCGGCTGTTTATATTGATAATATTTATTTTGGGCAGACTTCTGTGCTACCTACTCAAAACACTATTGTATATAATGAAACAACCAATTCGGGAATCTACTTTTGGCCTACGAACGGTTCACAAGTCGCAAATCCCATTTCAGATGCCGTGAATTCAAGTGCAAATTGTGCTGTTCCTAGTACTGATGGTAATTGGAGTCAAATACAATATTTTCCAACATACACTCCAGTAAGTGGAGATAAGCTTTATTTTTCTGTTTACAACCCTAATGGTGCAGGACCTGGTCAGGTTCAATTTAGTTATACGGGCTCTGGTAGTTGGGTAGGGGGAACTGATGTAACCTATGTTTCTGGATCCCTTACGGGTTGGGTAGAGTACAGCGTTAATTTAACTAGTCATGTAGGCAATGAAATAGATAATATTATTATGATGCCTGCTGGTAATAGTGCATCGGTTGTTTATATTGATAATATTTATTTTGGGCAAACGTCTATCATACCTGTTCCTCAAAACCCTATTGTATATAATGAAACAACCAATTGGGGTATCTACTTTTGGCCTACAAACGGTTCACAAGTCGCAAATCCAAAGTCAGATACTGTGAATTCTAGTGCAAATTGTGCTGTTTCTAGTACTGATGGTAATTGGAGTCAAATACAGTATTTTCCAACTTATAAACCCGCAAGTGGCAATAAGCTTTATTTTTCTGTTTACAACCCTAATGGTGCAGGACCTGGTCAGGTTCAATTTAGTTATACAGGCTCTGGTAGTTGGGTAGGGGGAACTGATGTAACCTATGTTTCAGGATCCCTTACGGGTTGGGTTGAGTATAGCATTGATTTAACTAGTCATGTAGGTAGTGAAATAGATCAAGTTATTATGATGCCCGCAGGAAATAGTGCATCGGCTGTGTATATTGATAATATTTATTTTGGTTCAACTTCAACTTTAGGCACAAATTCAAATTCATTAGCCAAAGTTAATAACCAAGTCTTTGTATCAAAAGACGGAAAAATTCAATTTACCAAAGAGCAAACCAATACACAATTATCGGTATTTGATTTATCCGGTAGATTAATTCTTGAAGAAAAAATAAACGGTGTAAAAGTTGATAAAGTTTTGAATACTAAAGGAATTTATATTCTAAGAGTTCAATCCGATTCTGGAGTTAGTTCCCAAAAAATTATTTTTTAATTAATGGTAGTTTTTTAAATAGGTATTTTTTATTAGTTGATCATAAGGCCCGATAAAAGAGTCGGGCTTTATTTTTCAAAAAATTCAGAACATATTTTAAATTTATAATTTTTATGTACCCTGTCAATATCAAATTTTTTCTAGCACTATCTATATTGCTAACTTTGTATATAAGTTGTACTGTAAAGCCGCAAATAAAAAAGGATGATAAACTATTTGACACACATTTTCTAACTAAAAAAGACTATTTAAGTTTAGACACACATCGATTAGATGAATTAACGGATGACCAATTTTTAGAACGTATCCAATATGATTATACCAAAAATTGCCTAATTGATAAGGATTCAATTGCTGTTGTAGAAAATGATGGCTACAGAATTAATCTTTTTTGTATAGCTATAAAAAACGAGTGGACATCCAGACAACGCGGTGCAAAAGAGGTGTTACAATACCTTAAAGAATACCAAAATGCTAAAACAGTACAAGGTATTTTTCCGCGCTCTTTTAATAGAATTACAGGTGAAAAAATCAAAGGGTTAAGGTATGGTAATTTTGGGCAACCTTATGATGTGGTTGGCACGGCATTTTTCGCAACCTCCATACAATTTACGATAAGACAATTTTTTGATAAAGATAATCCTGTTGAAAATGACATTAGAAAACTTTGTAATTCAATTTGCAATAGAATAAATTGGAATTTTGCTTATAATACAGATAGAAAATGTTTTACATGGTTTAAAAACGGGGAAGAAGGCAAACAATTTGACGGAAAAGATTTAGTAGGTGAAATGGATGAAACCTTTTTCTTGCAATTACTGGTATTGGGTTCTAAAAACTGGAATTATGGTACAGAAGCTTATAATAACTATGTTTCAAAGATATTTGTTGATGAACAATATGGATACCGCTATTTTTCTACAAAACAATACGATTATAAAAATTCAGAGCAATTTACAGGAATCACAGTCAATAATCCGGAAATACTAAAATTAGACAATTATCCTACAGCCAAATTGGGTTATTTAGTTCAATCTCATATTTGGTTTGATTTAAAGGGGTATAGAGATTCTATATGCAACATAAATAATATGGATTATTTTGAAGGTACACAAAATGCAATAAAAGCGCAAATAAAGTATGCCGAAATCAATCCGGGAAAAAACAAATTATATGGCGATGTTTGGGGGTTTTATGATACTTACTCTCCCATCTCAAAAAAATGGATGGTAACGGGTTTGCCTGCTGAAGGTGATACAGATGAAGGTACAATATCAATTTCAGCTGTGATGAGTGCAATTCCCTTTGCCCCGAAAGAATCAATAAAATGTTTACGCACCTTGTATAACGAATTTAAAGACAAAGGTATTTATGGTGCAGCCGGGTTTGTTATGAGTGTTAACACAAATAGTGGAAAATTAGCAACTAAACCAGACTCTTTTTTTGAACCAATTAGTGTCTTGTCAATTGAAAATTATCGTTCTGGCCTGTTATGGAATCTTTCTAAAAAGGCTCCTGAGTATGAAATTTTGATTAATAAAGCTGGACTTAAACCAACAATTCTATGAACTCAAAACTATTAAAGATAGCCTTAACTTTTTTACTGTATATTTTCTATGTTGCAAACTTCAATGTTCAGGCACAAGTAGGTGATCCTGCATTAGAAAAAAAGGACAGTTATAAAGAATCGTCAGTTTATGAGATTGTTCTCGACTCTAAAACTATTGGTCGAGAATTTGAGGGTGTTGGTGCGTTAAGTGCTGGAGCATCCTCGCGATTACTTTACGATTACCCAGAACCTCAAAGAAGCGACATTCTAGATTATCTTTTTAAACCCAATTTTGGCGCTAACTTGCAACATTTGAAAGTTGAAATTGGTGGTGATGTAAACTCTACAGATGGTTCAGAACCTAGCCATGCGATAACACGTGATGAATTCGAAAATCCGAGACCTGAATATTTTTTTAGAGGCTATGAGTGGTGGTTGATGAAAGAGGCTAAAAAAAGAAATCCCGATATTATACTTGAAGGTCTTCAATGGGGTGCTCCGTGGTGGATTGGCA
Organism: Flavobacterium sp.; assembly: GCF_043780635.1. Classification (GTDB taxonomy): domain Bacteria; phylum Bacteroidota; class Bacteroidia; order Flavobacteriales; family Flavobacteriaceae; genus Flavobacterium. The sequence goes on along the minus strand of NZ_JAYWCK010000130.1, from coordinate 2,496 downwards.
ATGGTACTTTTTTTTCGAAAGATAATGCAGAATTTATTTCATCATGGATTAAAGGAATGAAAAAATTTCATAATCTCGATATTGATTTTATCGGTATTTTGAATGAACGCTCCCTAGATAATGAATACATAAAATTACTTCGTGAAATTCTTGATAAAAATGACTTGGAAAAAGTGAAAATTGATGCAGGTGACTTGTGGGAACCACCAATAAAATGGAAAATAGCTGAAGATATGATGAATGATAAAGCATTAAGAAAGTCAGTTGATGTTATTAATGCACATACTACAGCTATGATAAGTTTTTATACGCCACCAAGTGCAAACCAACTAAATGTTCCACTTTGGGATGGTGAAGCACATGCAGGTGGAGGCGATTGGTATGCAGCAGCTGAACACGCCAGATTCAACCGAGCTTATGTTTATGGTAAAATAACTAAAATTATTTCATGGAGTTTGATTACTTCATATCATGATTTTTTAGTTTGTTCAAATTCGGGACCTATGAAGGCTAATACGCCTTGGAGTGGATATTACGAGGTGCAACCTCCTATTTGGATTATTGCACATACAAACCAATTCGCAAAACTTGGATGGCACTATATTGATAGCGCATGTAATGGATGGAGCAGGTCTAGAGAGTTATTCATTGAAGGATTTTCTGCTGTTGCTTTGAAAGCAGAAAAAACGGATGATTATACTATTATTATAGAAACAATGGATGCCAAAGAGACTAAAAAAGTAAGGATTAAAGTTTCGGATGATTTATCGAAAAAGAAATTAAAAGTTTGGCGATCTGTATTTAATAGCGAAGAATTTAACCAATTAGACGATGTTGAAATTATAAACGGTGAATGCGAAATAGCTATTCTTCCTAATTCAATATATTCTTTAACAACCACAACAGGACAAAGTAAAGGTCTTTCAAATAATGCCATTCCAAAGTTTAAAGATTTCCCTTTCCCTTATAAAACCAATTTTGATGATAACAAAGTTGGAGATTCAGCCAAATTTTTTAGCGATCAACATGGAACTTTCGAGGTGGTTAAGAATCCAAGTGAAACAGGAAATTGTCTAAAACAACTAGTACCTGTTCAAGGAATACAGTGGAGAGAATATGATTTTCCTGAAACGATTATTGGAGATCTTGAATGGACTGATTATTCGGTTTCAGTTGAAGCAATGATTCCAGATACTGGAACCGTAAAAGTAGGAGGAAGAAGGAATGACTTTTATGAATCTAGTCAAGGTTATAGCATACATTTTAACCATGAAGGACAATGGAAATTATATGATGATAAAAACCTGCTCAGTTCAGGGTCTTGTATATTTCTCACAGGCAAATGGCACTTAATAAAAATGACTTTTAAAGGAAATAAAATAGAGGTTTGTTTGGATGGTAAAAATATTGTTATAGTTAATTCAGTGTCCAATAAAAATGGAATAGTATTTCTAGGCACCGGCTGGAATACGGCTTATTTTGACAATCTTAAAATTGAGGTTGAAAACTAAAAAATTTAATATAAAACTATGCAAGAAGTAATTTGAGCTTTTTAAGGGTTACTAATTTTTAAAAGATAAAATATAATATTAAAACTTTATGAAAACACAAAACAATAAAAGAAGCATAACAACAGCTATCGTTTTTACAATGGCAATTTTTGGGATGTCATTGTTTGCACAAACGAGCATACCCCACCTTGCCCAAAAAGGATCTACGACACAACTCATAGTAGAGGACAAACCTTTTTTAATGATAGCTGGAGAAATACATAACTCTTCCGCTTCTACCATTGAATTTATGGAGCCTATATTCCCTACATTAAAATCAATGAACCTCAATGCGGTTTTTGTAACCACAGCCTGGGAGCAAATTGAACCCAAAGAAGGGGTTTATGATTTTAGTTTGGTAGATGCGATTATTGACAATGCCAAAAACAACAGTCTAAAGGTTTGCTTGTTGTGGTTTGCCAGTTGGAAAAATGGAGAATCCAGTTATGCCCCTCTTTGGGTAAAAAAAGACACCAAACGTTTTTTTAGAGTAAAAACCAAAGACGGAAGAGCCATAGAAACGCTTTCTCCTTTTTGTGAGGCTACCAAAATTGCCGATGCCAAAGCATTTGCCGCTATGATGAAACACATCAAAGCCTATGACAAAGACCAAACTGTCATCTTGATGCAACCTGAAAACGAGGTAGGAATGTTTCAAGACATCGATTATAATCAAGTAGCTTTAGACCTTTACCAAAAACAAGTTCCAAAAGAACTAATAAGTTATTTGATCAAAAACAAACCAAATTTGGATGACTACGTAAAATCGGCTTGGGCAAAAACCAATTTTAAGACGGAAGGAACTTGGGCAGCAATTTTTGGCGATACGCCAGAATCGAAAGCGTTTTTTACTACTTGGCAATATGCAACTTATATCAATTTTGTTGCAAAGTCCGGTAGAGACCAATATAATTTACCTATGATGGTGAATGCTTGGATTGTTCAA
>NZ_JAYWCK010000129.1:0-7152 GCF_043780635.1 Flavobacterium sp. | reverse complement strand
ATTGGCAGGTACTTCAGGAGATGTAAAGGAATTGGAAGATATGAGTATGGGAAATACCAATCAATCGAGCAGGGTGATGGCTATAGTAGATTGGTTTGGGCCAACCAATTTTTTATTAATTGATGAGCAACTAACAAAAACGGGTAATGGCAAACCTGATCACAGCGAAGCCAATTCACCGGAATCAAAAGTGTTAGGAGAAAAAATTACTTTGATCCCAGCCAAAGTAAAGATGGCAAATCCTGAAACATATATTACGAGCGATGATCCACCATTTCTAATTCAACACGGCACAAAAGACCAGATAGTTCCAACACAACAGTCTGTCTTATTTTACGAGAAATTAGTAAAAGTATTAGGCAAAGAAAAAGTGACACTGCATTTATTGGAAGGTGTACAACATGGCGGGAAGGAATTTGAAACACCGGAAAACCTGCAAATAGTATTTTCTTTTCTTGATAAAATATTAAAATAAAAATAGAACTCCTTACAAAATAAATCAGAAAATGATAGAAAAAAAATTATTCCTAGTACTTCTAATTTCAGGAGTTTTTTTGACCAGCTGTTCCAAAAAATTCACAACCAAACAAAAAGACGGCTACGTTCAGGTCTCAAATAGAGATGGAAGTGCCTTAGGCTATCACCCTGAATCTGGTGTGAAATTGTTGACCGTTGATGGATACGCCTTTAAAGATCTGAACAAAAATGGAACATTAGATTCTTATGAAGATTGGCGATTATCTGCTGATGTGCGAGCAAATGACCTTGCTACTAAATTGACCTTGGTAGATATTGGAGGTTTAATGCTATATAGTTCGCACCAATCTATTCCCGGTGTGAGTAGCGGGTTTGGTGCTTCGAATTATAATGGAAAACCTTTTGGAGAAAGTGGCGCTGTGGCCAGTGATCTATCCGACGAACAAAAGAAGTTTTTAAAAGACGACCACTTGAGGCATGTATTGATTACCGAGATTGAAACTCCTTCGACAGCGGCGCAATGGAATAACAATGCACAAGCCTTCGCTGAAGCTCTTGATTTTGGAATTCCGATCAACTCAAGTTCGGATCCAAGGAACGGTATTGATTCGTCTGCGGAATTCAATGCCGGTGCGGGTGGAACCATTTCTATGTGGCCTGGAACTTTGGGAATAGCCGCCTCTTTTGACCCAACCTTGATGCAGCAATTCGGAGAAATAGCTTCTAAAGAGTACCGTGCTTTAGGTATTGCTACAGCGTTATCTCCACAAATCGATTTGGCAACAGAACCTAGATGGAACCGTTTTGATGGAACCATGGGTGAAGACCCAGATTTGGCAACCGATTTGGCTAGGGCTTATGTAGACGGATTTCAGTCCAAGAACGGAGGTGATTGGGGTTTTGAAAGTGTAAATGCTATGGTCAAGCATTGGCCAGGTGGTGGTCCAGAAGAAGGGGGTCGTGATGGTCACTTTGGTTACGGAGCATATGCTGTCTATCCTGGAAAAAACATCAAAGACCACATACAACCTTTTACCCAAGGGGCTTTCAAATTAGCAGGTGCCACTAAAATGGCTTCTGCCGTTATGCCTTATTATACGATTTCAACGGGAGAAGGGGAAGCAGTTGGCAATGGATTTAACAAATACTTGATTACCGATCTTCTTAGAGGAGAATACGGATATGACGGAGTACTTTGTACCGATTGGGGAATTACTAGGGATGTTTACGCTATGGACAAGTTTGAAGGGAAAAGTTGGGGCGTTGAGACAATGAGCGTAGCCGAACGTCATTATAAGGCAATCGAAGCCGGAATGGACCAGTTTGGTGGCAATAATGCTTTGGGGCCTGTACTCGAAGCTTATAAAATGGGAGTTGCTGAACATGGTGAAGGCCAAATGCGAAAACGTTTTGAGACTTCCGCCATCCGTTTGTTGAAGAACATTTTTAGAACCGGACTTTTTGAAAACCCGTATTTGGATGTTGCAGAAACCGAAAAAATTGTTGGTAAGGCCGAATATATGCAAGCGGGATATAATGCCCAGTTGCGCTCGGTGATCTTACTCAAAAATCACGGAAAAGCACTTCCGCTGAAGGAAAAACAGAAAGTGTATATTCCCAAAAGATACATTGCGACCAGCACCAATTGGAAGGGGGAGGTAACGCCTGAAAAGACAGAATATCCTTTTAACATAGAAGTAGTGTCAAAGTATTTCGAGGTGGTCGAAAACCCAAAAGAAGCCGACTTTGCATTGGTGGGCATTAAAAGTCCGGATAGTGGTGTAGGGTATGATAGGGCTGACCTCGAAAAAGGAAGCAATGGTTATGTGCCTATCAGCCTACAATATGAATCCTACACGGCCAAGGAAGCCAGGGAAACGAGCTTGGCCGGAGGGAGCCCTTTGGAGGATTTTATAAATCGCACATACCAAGGCAAAACAGTGAAGACCAACAATACAACCGATATGAAATTGGTCAATGAAACAAAAGCAAAAATGGGCGATAAACCCGTTATCGTTATTGTTAATGTTTCAAAACCCATGATATTTTCTGAAATTGAGTCAAATGCCTCTTCGATTTTGGTACATATGGGCGTGCAGGACCAAGCCTTGATGGAAATCATTTCAGGAGCAACAGAACCATCTGCATTGTTACCCTTTCAAATGCCTGCAGATATGACCACGGTAGAAAAGCAATTTGAAGATGTGCCAAGGGATATGAAGCCCTATGTCGATTCTGATGGGAATGCCTATGATTTTGCATTCGGACTGAACTGGAATGGGGTAATTTCCGATAAAAGGGTAGCCAAATATAAATAGGATTAGGCTATTAAAATAGAATGATTATATTTTTTCATCCAAGACGAATATAAAAATTGAACCTAAAACAGATGTAGCTAGCCCCATCTGTTTTAGATATTCGTGTTGCACTTATTACTTAAACTTAGAAATATTAAAAGGCATCTAAAAAGCTTGTTTTAAAAGGAATGAAATATTTTTATACGCCAAGCGAATAGGTAACAATTATACTTCCTAAAGTAAGGATCAGTAATTCAAAAATGATTAATAGGGCCCTCTTACTTTTTGTTACAGGAGCTGCATTTTTATTATTTTCTTGTTCCCCTAAAATTTCAAATGTAGCGTTGCCAATTGAAAGGGTTCAAGAATTCTCATTCACCGGTTCAAGTGTTATAGAGGATAAATAGTGCACGGTTTCCCGGGAGGCTTCAAACAAACGGCCATTTTACGGGTCTGTTTTCCCAGAGCACATAAATGTTTTTAAAAATGTTCTGAAACAAGTTGCCTCTTTTCGAACTAAAAAATAAAAGCGTATGATTAATTTTTCATAAACTGGAATTTCTTAACTACACAAACAATAAAATCAAGGTCAAAACAATCCCTCCTGCTGTAAAATAGAGTCCTTTTTTGAAAACCGACGTCGTAGGTCTAAACATCCAAAAGGCAGATACCGCAAAGAACAGTAGAGATATTGCAAAGAATATTCCCAACAAAAACAACGGATTCCCTGAATGCATCTTATGAATATTGTTCATTTTCTCAAGTAGAATAGGGAGTTTCTTTTCGGTATACTTTGCTATACCAGTTTTTTGGTCATAAGTCCCTCCTTGAAAGTATATTAGTCCCCCTTCTTCTTTGTCCACACTAAAGCGGTCTTTTCCTAAGGCCTTTCCTAAATCATAACTTGCAATATTAGGCTTTAAGTTTTTTTCAATTTGAATTTCTTTTTGTAAATAATCGGTATTCCTGAAGGTCAGTACTATGCCACTAATGGCGTAAACAATCATGATTCCAGCAAGGAAAAACCCTAAATATCTGTGTATAACTCTAAAGTTTTGTTCGGTTTTTCGTCCCATAAGTAATGTATTTAATTAATTGTAAAAATCGAATTTAGGGTTTTATAATTAAGCTAAGTTTCTATTTTCTGTAAACGACAGAGATTGTACCATAAACAGCAAAGTGGAAAACGTACAATGCGGAAAACCATCCCAGAAGTATCGAATGCTATCCTTGATTCATGCGAAAATGATATTCAAAATGAAATAGCTGCGAAAGAAATTGCTGGTGCAGCCTATGTTTTGTAACACAAAGGAGCCGTTGTTCGTATGAAAACTTTTGGAGAATCCGATTTGGAATCCAACCGACTAATGCAGACAACAGATATATTCAGGCTGGCCTCGACGACCAACAACCAACAACTGACAACACTACCATAGTGCATTTTCTTGAAAAGAAAGAGAAAAAAATCCAGCAAATTTAGCATTCATTCTTCACTTCCAGTCGGTCGTCCCTCACTCCGTTCCCGTTCGTCATTGCTGCTCTTTTTATGGCTTTCTTTTTTTCTCTTTTTTCTTTTCCAGAAATGATGTTTCATTTTTTAAACCAATAACAATATGCCAAATTTCATCATCAAGACCCACCAAAAAGCCACTAATTACAAGGGAAACCAAATCTTTATCCTCAACAAAGGAATGAATAGTGGAAATGGAGCATAGCGGAATTCACCAATACAAAAAAAACAATAACAGCGCATTGGTAAAGCCCCAAAAAGAACCCTTTAGCAACAGCTTTGTTATCCTATGTCCAGATGAAAAGGATGCCGAAAGAGTCTACTGGCTTGCCTATAGCCTTTGGAAATCCAACTTCTGGCACCAATTTTTAATTGGTTCGGTTATTCCCTTTTTGCGAATCAAGGATTTCAAGAAAGATTTTGATTGTCTAGTAAATGAAATGATGCAGGGACACGAGCTGCACCAGAAACAAGTCCAAGCGTTGAGGTTGCTGGAACAAAAAGAAGATCAATTACATCAGAATATTGTACTTATAAACGAAATCCGAAGGGCTATTTTAAACCGTTACTGCAGGAAATAAATATAAGGTTTACTTTGTATATTAAAAAGCTTGAATTAAGCATTTATTAGACAGTCTAAATAGTTATATTTTCGATGTTGTATTAAAAGATTGGCTTTTATACTTAAGAAAATTAAGTCTAAATTATTTCAGTCCAATCTGCCTCTTTTGGATGTATACTAGCTTTAATACTGCAACTTTATATAAGTTAACAACATAAAAAATCAAGAATAAATTGAATTTATTTTTTTAAATTTTTGTGATTTTAAAAGCTATTGCCTTCAATTCTTGCTCAACTCGTGATATTTTATATTTTATTGCAACTTCCCTCCAATTAGCAACAGCATTCAATACTTCATCAATTATTTCAGTTGCTCTTTTTTCTGATAATCTAAAAAACTCAGATACTTCCATAGCAAGATTTAAATCTAAAGAATTATCCTCATCAGAAATGTTCAGTTTTAATCCGGTACCATTTTCAACTGGATTAATATCATATGCAGGAGATAATTCCCACCCATCATTGGTTAATAAAAAACCATGATTTCTAAGATGATCATCGGTATTTGTAACACAAATACTAAACACAATTCTTCTCCAAAGCTGCTCCAGGTCTTGGTCAACATTGGCCCCATTCTTTTGTATAAAATCAACAAGTTCTAGATAGCTAGCCCCATCTGCATGATCTTGACCATCTGTATATCCAAGCATAGTCATTGCAGAGGCAAAATGTATTCGCTGCCCATTATTACCACGGTCAAATCTCTTGGTGAGAAAAGTATAATAATCAGAAGAAAACTTTTGTGCTTTTGATTCTGCCATAGTAATTCCCGCTAAAATAGCTAATTCATAGGTTACAATTTCCCATCCTCCAATATCCCCTTGGTCGTTTCGACTAGGAAACTTTGCTATCCATAGATCACCATCATTATCTACAATACTAGCCTTAGGCCTTGCTCCACCTAATGAAGCTCCAGGAGCAATAAGCATACTTAACCATTTTAAATATTCAGGATCATCAATAACATCATCATCCTCTAGTCTTAAACTTATTTGCTCTAATTCTCTGAGAGAAGCCCAAGGTGGACTAGCCATTTTTTTATTGTCATTTAAAAATGGACCTTCTTCTTCCAATTTGAACCTTAGTGCTCCCATTCTATGACCGTCATAAACCCCGAGTAGATAATCTGTTTCAAATAATTTCTTTTCCTCTCTATCTTCATTTCTAGCAAGAGCAGCTTCTCTCCTGCGCATTAAAATTCGACCCCAACGATCTGGTGAGGAATCTAGAAATATTCCAAAATTATCTTGAACCTCGTTTAGATAATGCAATCCAGAATACAACTGCAAACTGGGATCTAACAACTGAGCCGGTCCATTTTTCAACCATTCATCAATATATTCGAAAGAAAAAACCTCTTTACCTTTTAATCGATCAGAATGTAATATACCCATAAGCAAAGGGTCTTCCATACCCGACCAATGTGCATATACACTTATATTCCTTGAATTATTTTGCTTAGCCATTGTTGTCTTTTCGTTTTGGTGCTCTCTCATTTGTACTAATACTAGCATCTTGCAATTTTCTTCCTAATTCATCATCCTTGGCAAGGAAAAGAAAGTCTTTTTCTAATCCCAACACTTGCAAAACCAACAAATAGGAACCAATACTTACTGTTGGTTTACCTTTTTCAATTGCAGACAAAGTGGGCCTACTAATATTTGCACGTTCAGCCACTTGTTCGGAACTAAATTTTCTTCTCAAGCGTGCGAGCTTAATATTCTCGCCTATTCTATCAAGAATTTTTTTGTTTTTTGGTAATATTATCATTTTCTTTTTTGTCATAACACAAAATATATTTTACAAATATAGTCTTTTTTGTAATTTATATTTAACATTATAGAAATAATTACAATAAACTTAAAATTTCAAATTTGCTATGCTTGCTTACAACATCGAATGGTTTATTGTTAGAAAGTACTTACCATATATCATAAAAATTCTATCAAATTTCCTTAACTCAGTTTCTTTTTTTTATCTTAGTTTCATAGCAACTAAGCATACAACAACTTTTGTTATAAACCAAAAAAGCCAGGTCTCACGACTAGGCTTTCTTAGTTAGTCCGGAAAAGGTTACCAATCATAACCAGACTATTTATTTTTTGATTTTGTCAACCATTTTAAAAGGAACGAAACCATAAAACTGGCTGTGGCCCCCACGACAGCTAAGATAATTGTTTTTGCAATATCTTCCGAAAGAATATTGGGCAAAATGCTCAAAAATGTTCCAGATACGGTTCCAGTTCG
>NZ_JAYWCK010000128.1:0-27293 GCF_043780635.1 Flavobacterium sp. | reverse complement strand
TATTGGTTTGTTTAGCGACTTCAAGATACTGAATTTCAGTATCTTGACCAATATTTATCCGACTTATTTTACTTTAAATAATTACACCCAACGGGTTATAATTATAAATATTCCGTCCTATAAACTCCTATTTAAAAGAAATGACAAAACCGAATTAGAATCAAAATTGTTTGTAGGCAAGAATATGACTGAAACAGTAATTTTTAGCAGCAATATGACTAAAATAATATTTAGCCCTTACTGGTATGTGCCAAAAAGCATCATCGATTATGAGTTAAAATATGAGATAGAACGAGACAAAAATTATTTGGCTTCCAATAATCTAGAATGGAACAATGGAAAAGTCAGACAAAAACCTGGTGTAAACAATATGTTAGGACTTGTTAAGTTTGTGTTTCCAAATTCTAATGACATCTATTTACACGATACTCCCTCAAAAAGTTTATTTCAGCAGGAATACCGAGCATTAAGTCACGGCTGTATTAATATAGAAAAAGCAAAAGAATTAGCCGTGGCAATTTTAAAAAACGACCCAGATTGGCCTATTGAACGTATCAACGTGGCTATGAATGGCGAAAAAGAAACTATCTGTAAGCTAAAGAAAATAATTCCAATTCACATAGGATATTTTACGGCTTGGGTAAACGATTCTGGGGAAATTAATTTTTTTACTGATATCTATTCAAGAGATAACATTTTAGCTGGACATCTGTTTTCTGAAGATTCAAAATAAATAGATAGCTTTTGCTTTTTTTATCAACATAGAATCGCTTGGTATTCTTTTTACTCTTTCCTCTTTTCTTTTTTAGGCTCTTCTTTAGGTTTGCCTAATTTAATTTTAGTTTGTCCGTTATCGCCGTCAACTACCATCAAGTTTACAACCATTCCCTTGTATCTTAATGCATTTCTTTCATTTATATCTGCAATCTTATAATCATCTTTTGGATTTCTTAAAGGAATTTTTACGGCTAAACTTGTTCCATTATTAGACAATGAATACATCCCATTTGCATCTATATTCAAAACATTAGAAGTAACTTTTAAATCTTTAACATTTATTAAGCTTCCATTTATTGTTGCGTTTCCTGCCAAGTCACTAAAAGTAACATTCTTTACATCTCTATTTGAAAAAGCAATTTTTCCAATTTTAATAATTGGGGCAAAATTTGATAAAGCACCATCTTTTATATGAAATATTACTTTTCCAGTAATAGAATTAGGCACTAAATCTCGTTCTTTATTAAGAATTCCTGAGAGTGAAGTAGTTAGGGTAAGATTTCCTTTGATGCCATTTGGAGTAAAAGATTTTATACCAAAATTATTAAACGAGGCCAAAAATCTTGAAATATTACCATCTTTTAATTTTAGATTAGCTTTTAATATCAATGATTTGCCTTGAGGAATTACATTAGCATCAATTTTCATTGAACTCCCTGTTGAACCCTGAATTGAAACATTATTAACATACAACCCGTTTTTGGCCATAATAATATTAGCCTTAAAATTGTTAGCTATCATTTTTTTATAAGTCAATTTATCGACTTTTAAATCAAGGGAAACTTGGGATTTTCTTAGTACTTCCTGAAGTTGATCTGAAGATTGATTATTTTGTTTTGAAGGCGCTGCATCATAGTGATAGGACAAAACACCAACAATTTGTTTAACATCCAAATAGGGACTGTAAATCTTCCATTTGACATTCATTTTTTCGGGTGCATCATAATATAAATTGAGGAAATTATCTACTTTGCCTTCCATAAAAACAGTGTTGACTTTGTTTTGAAATTTAATTTTTTTAATCAACAATGCTTGTTCTGTAAAATAAAGTTCAATGTCTGTTTTTTCAAAATTTACGTTTTTGGGTTTTAAAAAAAGATTTGCGTTTTTAATAATAATAGCTCCTGTAAATTGCGGTTTATTCAATTTGAAATCAACAATATCAAACTTAAAATCGAGATTAACTTTAGCAGTTCCTCCAGAAAAATTTATAAATTCTTCATTAATAAAATTATCTAGTTTAACTAAATCATATTCAGAATTAAATTTACCGGTCGCAACAGGTTTCTTTAGGTTATTGATAATTCCCGATGGAATATTTATGGGGATTTCTTTGAATTCGCCTTTAAAATCAGTAATTAATATTGCAGAATTGGCATCATTACAACCTAGTCCATTTTCATAATTATTAGTGAATTTACCATTAAAACTGCAATTTGTGACTGAACCATAAGTAGTTTTCAGTTCGTCGTCTTTAATCACGGCATTAACCACGATTTCCGGATCCCCTTTTACGCTCATATCCCCTTTTATGAAGCATGAAACTTCGAGAGGCGCTTTCGTACCAAAGCGATTCAGTTTTGAACTAATATTATTGGATAATAAATTAGAAGCATTTTGCCATAAGATTTTAGTCTTAATATCAATGTCAAATAGAGAATTCGTTTTCCCTATATTGAAATGTGCTTTAATAATGAAACGGTCATCTCCGATATCTAAATTATCGGCAACCACACTAATTAAGTTTTGTCCTTTCGAAAAAGTAACTGATAAATTGCCACTAAGGTTTTTATCTTTTATAAAACTGCCTTTCTGTGTGTTAAACGCAAGACTTTTTGCTAAGGTTTTTAAATAAAGATCCGTTGTCCAGCCTTCATCTGTGAACTTAATTTCACTTATTAAAGACTCAATTTCAAAATAAAAAAGCTTATTCCCTTTTTGATTATCCGAAATAAAGGTTACATTTTTTAAGATAACCTCATCAATAGAAGTTGGGGTATCACTTTTTGTCTTTTTCTTTTTCAGCTTGAATATATTAGAATTAGAGTTCCCGTTTATATCTTTAAATAAATCAATGGTCGCATCGTTAATTACTATTTTATGGATATTGACTTCTTTTTTTAATAAACTCAAAACGTTCAGGCGCACTTCAATCTCTTTTGCTTTTAGAAGCGTGCGTTTATGAATTGGAAACAAACTGTCTTTTAACTCAACTTGGTTTAAGACTACGGTAAAATTTGGAAATCCTATCAACAACTTGTATCCAATGTCGCCAATTTTTACTTCTCCAAGTATGTTATCGTTGATTTGGGTATTGATTTTGGCAACTATTTCCGCTTTATTGCTTTCAAAATAAATTCGTAAACCTATAGCGCTAATCAGTATTAAGGTAAATAATCCAATAAAGAAAAACCCGGTTATTTTGAAGATTTTTTTAAGACGATTTGATTTTTGAGGACTTTTCGTTTTATCGTAATGTTCTTCCATTTTGCGGGATTTAGCAGTATTATGAAGATAATGAAATTCTTATATATTGTAAAAATAAATTAGAAACTATTGCCCTTAAAATAATTTTTTAATTAATCGAATTCCAGTTAAAGCATTATTAAAAAAGTAGAATCAACTCATTTAAACATCAACAATTGAATCTATCATTTACTTTTTTTTACTGCATTAATTAATTCTTCCATATCTACCACGCCATACGTAGATGAATAATCTGAGACTGCATAGGGTAATATAAGGCTGTTATTGTGGATAATTGAACCGCAAGAATACACAACATTAGGTACATAACCTTCTCGTTCATCTTCTCGTGGCGAAAGCAAGGGTTCATCAAGTCTTCCTATTTCTTTAGAAGGATCATCAAGATCAAACAAAGAAGCACCCAAACAATATCTTCTCATAGCGCCTACACCATGAGTAATAACTAGCCAACCTTCTTCTGTCCATAATGGAGATCCACAATTTCCAATTTGCGTAAATTCCCATGGATAGCGTGGTTGCTGTATGCAAACGGGGTTTTTCCAATCGGTGAGCCTGTCAGAATACATAAGATAATTGTTTACACCATCAATTCTGGAAAGCATGGCGTACTTTCCTTTTATTTTTCTTGGAAATATTGCCAGATTTTTATTTTGTGCCCCTTCTCCATGCAAAGGCATTACACGGAAAGAATAAAAGTCTTCAGTAACAATAAGTTTTGGAAGGATAGTGTGACCATTATAAGCCGTATAAGTGGCAATTATTTGTTCTGATTTATCATCATCAACAAATCGCACAAAACGGGCATCTTCAATACCGCGGCTTTCAGATTCTGAAATTGGAAATATAACCCGTTCTGTAATATCCGAATCGTGTTTGAATTGTAAATCATAAAATGAATCTGCTAACCAGTTTATTTCTTCAAGGGCAGTTCTCTTATCCTGACTGATTGATTGGTCTTCCAAGGCCTTAATTATCGCATTTTTTAATACATGATATCCAAATTCATCTGGTAGCTCTTTCAGAATACCGGCTGAATATTTATCTGGAGTATGCATTTCTGCCAATTTCAAGACAAAACGGTTTTTGTTATATAATGATTTATGCTCAATCTCTGCCTTATCAATGTTATCGCCAATTTTCATCACCTGAAGATCGTTGTTACTATCAAGGATTGCCCTTCTAAAAACAATGGAAGAGATATGACCTTCTCCCGTGGCCCGGAAGGAAATAATAATGCGTTTTTCTCCTTGTTCTAATCCCGATTGGTCGAAATCTTCAACAATAGAAGGGTTAAAAAAAGCAGCAGATTCAATAGCAAACTCCATAGTACAATAAGATCCAATAAGCATTTTCCGTTCATCAGAAAGCCCATCATAGTTAATTTGCATCTCTTCAATTATCCCACGAATGTTTTCGCAATGCTTAAAAAATATGCGTGAAATGTTTCGATGCCGTCTTGCAAACTCTCGGAGTATCTGTTCTAGAGTGTGAATGACCTGCATTTCATCCAATACCATTATACGACTTACCATTTCTCGGGTTCGTTGTTCACCATTCATGAAATATCTGGCTACAACACGACTGGAATCAGGAATGAATTTTACATTTTTTCGGGTGACAGCAACTCTCATAGATCTATTTTTAAATTCTAATAAAATAACGGGGTCATTTTTTTGACATTGTAAGTGGCAAAAATTTCAGAACGATAAACTTCAGAAAGTTGAATGTTTGGTAGAACCAAACTTCCATTCTAAGAAACATTAAAGGTACTAAAAAAGTGAAAAAAATATACTGATAACCCAATAAGATATAACCAATAAAGTACAGCAGTTATTGTGACTCTTATAGTAGATTTTATCTATTTCTAATGAAACAAGAGAAGAATTATAGAATCTGGGAAATAAAATAATTCCTGCAATACATTAATTAAACGAAAAAACCATAACTACTAAAGAAAGTAATTATGGTTTTTTGCTGGTGGAGAATATCGGATTCGAACCGACTACCTCTTGCCTGCCAGGCAAGCGCTCTAGCCAAATGAGCTAATCCCCCAATTATGGCGCAAATATAACATATATTTAAAGCACAAAGCAAATTTTGAAAAAAAATCATATGCTTCCCTTAATATTTTTAACTTTACATCAAAATTTGTGAAATGACAACTCAAAATCAAAACGGTTCACTAATCACGACAATCGAAAATAAAATCGCAATCCTCGAATTCGGGCATCCTGCGAGCAATTCTTTTCCTAGTGATTTGCTTGACCGCTTGACAAATGAACTCAATATTTTAAGTAAAAATCCTGATGTTTCAGTAATTGTTTTAAAAAGTAGTGGTTCAGGAGCATTTTGTGCCGGAGCTTCATTTGATGAACTTATGGCAGTTTCAAATCTAGAAGAAGCCACGAAATTCTTTTCGGGATTTGCCAATGTGTTGAATGCAATGCGGAATTGTTCAAAAATAATCATTGGTAGAATTCACGGAAAAGCTGTTGGTGGTGGCGTAGGTATTGCAGCCGCTTGCGATTATGCTTTGGCAACAAATGAAAGTAGCATAAAATTATCCGAATTAGCGATAGGAATTGGCCCATTCGTAATAGAACCAGCAGTAACTAGAAAAATAGGAAAAAGTGCTATGTCCAAAATGACTTTGGAAACAGAATGGAAAACAGCCTTTTGGGCAAACCAAAAAGGTCTTTATGCCAAAATATTTGAAACCACAACCGAATTAGATATAGAAATCACGGCTTTCGCCAATAAACTAGTGGATTACAATCCCGGAGCCTTAGCTGAAATAAAAAAAGTGTTTTGGGAAGGAACCGAAAACTGGAACACCCTGCTTTATGAAAGAGCCAAAATTTCGGGAAAATTAGTGCTTTCTGATTTTTCCAGAAAGGCATTAAACCAATTTAAAAAATAAAAAATGATTTACCTCATCTTGCCCTTTCTGCAAGTAAATGTTGCAGAAAAGATAAAGAACGCACCAGACAGCAGCTATCAAATAGGAGTACTCATAGGTTCGTTTCTACCTTTTGTTTTATTAGTAGGAGTTGCCTATTGGATGTATTATCGTGCTAAAAAAGGAAGTGAAAAGGAGTAGATGTATTAAATTTGCACTCAAATAAAATTAAAATGAGCAAAATCAGAATTACAAAACAGTTTGGTTTCGAAACCGGTCACGCCTTGTACGGTTATGACGGAAAATGCAAAAACGTGCATGGCCACAGTTATAAATTGTCGGTAACCGTAATTGGAACGCCTATTAATGACCGAAATAACGTAAAAAATGGGATGGTAATTGATTTTACTGATTTAAAAAAAATAGTAAAAGAAGAAATCGTGGATCAGTTTGACCACGCTACAGTATTCAATGAAACTACGCCACATATCGAGTTGGCAAACGAATTAAAATCGCGCGGACATCATGTTATTTTAGTCGATTACCAACCCACAAGCGAAAATATGGTAGTCGATTTTTCGAAAAGAATCATCAGCAGACTGCCCGAAAAAATTGAGCTTTTTTCTTTAAAATTACAAGAAACAGAATCTTCTTTTGCAGAATGGTTTGCAAGTGATAATTTGTAATTCAAAATCCATACTTTAGCTTTATGCAAATCACTCCCAACAAAAAAATATATTTCGCCTCCGACCAACATTTTGGCGCGCCTACTCCTGAATTAAGTTTTCCCAGAGAACAAAAATTCGTGGCTTGGCTTGACGAAATCAAAGGAGATGCCGAAGCTATTTTTCTGTTAGGCGATTTATTCGATTTCTGGTTCGAATACAAAACTGTTGTTCCCAAAGGTTTTATAAGGGTTTTAGGAAAACTTGCTGAAATTCGTGACTGCGGAATTCCTATTTATTTCTTTGTGGGCAATCACGATTTATGGATGGACGATTATTTCGAAAAAGTTCTTGACATTCCCATTTACAGAGAAAATCAAGAATATACTTTCAGCAACAAAACCTTCCTCATTGGTCATGGCGACGGAAAAGGACCGGGCGACATAGGCTACAAACGGATGAAAAAAGTGTTTACGAATCCGTTATCAAAATGGCTTTTTCGATGGCTTCATCCTGACATTGGGGTAAGATTGGGACATTATCTTTCGGTAAAAAACAAACTGATTTCAGGCGATGAAGACGTGAAATTCCTTGGAGAAGAAAACGAATGGCTCATTCTTTATTCCAAAAGAAAACTGGAAACCAAACATTACAATTATCTCGTTTTTGGCCACCGTCATTTACCTTTAAAAGTTACTGTTGGCGAAAACTCCGAGTATATAAATCTGGGAGATTGGATTGGCTATTTTACGTATGGCGTTTTTGATGGCGAAACTTTTGAGTTGAAAAAGTTTGGGTAAATTTCAAAAAAAATATCTTTTCAAAAAAACTAATTACTCTTGATTTTCATGTTCATCCAAGTCTTTTTGCAGGTCTAAATTTCTAAATGAAGGCAATTTGATTCCTGTAAAAATTACCACCAAAAGTGTCATGCTTCCGCCAAAAACAACTGCAGACACTGTACCCATTAGTTTTGCTGTCAATCCGCTTTCGAAAGCGCCCAACTCATTAGACGAACCCACAAATATGGAGTTTACTGCCGCGACTCGGCCTCTCATATGGTCTGGCGTTTTTAGTTGCAATATGGTTTGACGAATGACCACCGAAATTCCATCGGCAACACCACTTAAAAATAAAGCAAGAACTGACAACCAAAATATAGTTGAAAGTCCGAAAACAATGATGCAAATTCCAAACGCAAAAATCGCCATCAAAAGTTTTTTTCCCGCATTTTTGTACAACGGAACATAAGCTGAAATAAACATTGTCAATAAGGCTCCAACAGCTGGTGCGGCTCTTAAAACCCCAAAACCTTCTGGTCCAACTTTTAGAATATCTTGGGCAAATATGGGTAAAAGTGCCACAGCTCCACCAAAAAGAACCGCAACCATATCGAGCGTTAAAGCACCAAAAATAGTTTTATTGGTATAAACAAATTTTACGCCTTCCTTCAAACTTTCCATTATGGGTTCCCCAATTTTTGGATTTAAAATAGGCTTTGTTCCTATTTGGGTTAGCATTATCAATGCTAAAAGTGAACACCCAAAAACAAAGCACATTGACCAATGAACGCCCAACCACGTAATAGAAAACCCAGCAACAGAAGGCCCTACAACAGCACCAATTTGCCATACTGAACTACTCCAAGTAGCTGCATTTGGATAGACTTTTTTAGGAACAATCAATGCTAGAAGCGAGAAAATTGTTGGCCCTAGAAAAGCACGAACCAATCCACCAAGGAAAACCAAAAAATAAATTCCATACAAAATTGTATTGGTTGATAAACCGCTCACGATCTTTGGCCAAGTCAATAAAAACAACCCAAAACTTATTACTGAAAAAGCCAAAATACATTTAATAAGCATTCCCTTTTTTTCCTTTTGATCTACAATATGTCCGGCGAATAAAGCCATTGCAATTGCCGGAATTACTTCCATCAATCCAATAATTCCTAACGAAAGTGGGTTTTTCGTTAAACTATAAACTTGCCATTCTATAATAATAAACTGCATTGACCAGGCAAAAACCATGGCAAATCGCAATAATAAAAACACATTAAATTCTTTATAACGTAAGGCTGAGTAGGGATCTTTTTTCTTCATTTAATGGGCAAATAATTATTTTATGTCTTTCAATCGTAATTGGATAGACGTTTTTCCATTCCATTCGTTTTCATCAATGCAATATACAGCGTCAAATGGTTTTTTATTGGTTACCAAATCCATTTTGTTTCCCAAACCAAAACCAATGGCAGCAATGCCTTCGGAATTATTTTGTTTAACAAACAGTTTCAAATGTTCATCTTCCACACCTAGCCTTTTTGAATAACCTGTGTCTTTTACGTTTTTAGTCAAGAAAACGGGTGTCATATTTTGAGGTCCAAAAGGCTCGAATTGTTGGAGAATCCGCATCAGTTTTGGAGTAATATCAGAGAAATTTATCTCCGCATCAATAGAGATTTCAGGAGTTAATGAATCGGGATGAATGGTTTCTTCGACCACTTTTTCGAAAGCATTTTTAAAAAGTTGATAATTTTCTTCCAATAAAGTCATTCCCGCAGCATACATATGTCCGCCAAATTGTTCTAAATGTTCCGAACAAGCTTCCAAAGCATTATACACATCAAACCCTTTTACAGAACGTGCCGAAGCAGCATATTTATCACCACTTTTGGTAAAAACCAATGTTGGACGATAATAGGTTTCTATCAATCTCGAAGCTACAATTCCTATCACGCCTTTGTGCCAATCTTCTTGAAAAACGACGGTCGTGAAACATTCTTTTTCATTATTTTCTATAATTTGACCAAGCGCTTCTTTAGTGATTTGTTTGTCTAAATCTTTCCTTTCGGAATTATACGCTTCAATCTCAGACGCAAATTGTTGTGCTTGTTCAAAATCAAATTCCGATAATAATTCCACTGCGTGATTTCCGTGTTTGATTCTTCCGGCCGCATTTATTCTTGGCGCGATGATAAAAACCACGTCGGTAATATCTAAAGTTTGTTTTTTAATTTGATGAATTAGGGCTTTAATTCCTGGTCTTGGATCTGAGTTGATGACTTGCAAACCGAAATAAGCCAAAATCCTGTTTTCGCCCGTCATTGGAACAATGTCAGCGGCAATTGCAGTTGCAACCAAATCCAAATAAGAAGTCAAATCTTCAATAGTTTGATTTCGGTTTTCACCCAATGCCTGAATCAATTTAAAACCAATACCACAACCACATAATTCATCATAAGGATAACTGCAATCGTCCCGTTTTGGATCTAATACTGCTACTGCTTCTGGTAAAAATTCTCCTGGTCTGTGGTGGTCACAAATGATAAAGTCAATGTTTCTCTCCTTGGCGTACCCTACGTGATCAATGGATTTTATGCCGCAATCCAAGGCAATAATTAGCGAAAAATTATTGTCGTCAGCATAATCAATTCCCTTGAAAGAAATACCATAACCTTCGTCGTAACGATCTGGAATATAAGTAGCAACATTAAGATAATAGGTTTTTAAATAGGATGAAACCAATGAAACCGCCGTTGTTCCATCCACATCATAATCGCCAAAAACGAGAATATTTTCGCCGTTTTCAATCGCCAATTCAATGCGCTCGACCGCTTTATCCATATCTTTCATCAGATAAGGATTGTGCAAATCATTTAAAGTCGGACGGAAAAATTGACGTGCTTCTTCATACGTTTCAATACCGCGCTGTACGAGAAGTGTTGCCACAAATTCCTCCACTTTCAAAGCCTCTACAAGATTTTTTACTTTTTCTTCCGAAGGTTTTGGTTTGATAGTCCAGCGCATATTGATTGTTTTAAATTGAAAACCAAATTTAGTTTAAAACAGTTGAAAAACATAAATTAATACCTTCGATTAACAGATTAAATAAAACCATAAAAAAATCTGTTATTCTGTGATAAAAAATTAGAAGCTAGAGCAAAATCATAGTACTTTTGATTACATCTTTTTAAAATCAGCAAAATGCAAATTCAAGGACAAATTGTCGACATCCAGAATAAAAGGATTTATGCAGGTGAAATCACTGTCGAAAATGGGAAAATCATCTCGATTATAGAGAAAAATCACAACATAAAAAACTTTATTCTTCCAGGATTTATCGATTCCCACATTCATATCGAAAGTTCGATGCTTGTTCCTTCAGAGTTTGCAAAAATTGCCTTACTTCACGGAACGGTGGCAACGATTTCTGATCCACACGAAATTGCCAATGTCCTAGGAACAGCCGGTGTTTATTATATGATTGAAAATAGTAAAAAAGTACCGTTGAAGTTTCACTTTGGCGCTCCATCTTGTGTTCCTGCGACCATTTTTGAAAGCGCAGGTGCGATTATAGATTCGGAAGGAATAAAGGAATTAATGGCTTCCCCCGATATTTATTATTTGGCGGAAATGATGAATTATCCGGGCGTTTTATTCGATGACGAGGAAGTTTTAAAGAAAATCGAATGGGCAAAACATTTCAACAAACCCGTTGATGGTCACGCACCGGGATTAAGAGGAGAATCTGTTCAAAAATATATTTCGGCTGGAATAACAACAGATCACGAATGTTTCACTTTTGAAGAAGCCGAAGAAAAATTATCGCTCGGAATGAAAGTGCTTATTCGTGAAGGAAGTGCCGCCAAAAACTTCGAAGCATTGATTGATTTACTTCCTGAAAATTATGAGAATATGATGTTTTGTTCAGACGACAAACATCCCGACGATTTGATTGTGGGACACATTAATTTGCTTTGTGCTCGGGCTGTTGCCAAAGGAATTGACATTTTTAAAATCTTGCAAGCAGCTTGCGTAAATCCCGTGAATCATTATAAAATGAACGTGGGATTATTGAAAGTAAATGATGCTGCCGATTTTATCGTAGTCGAAGATTTAGTTGATTTTAAAGTACAACAAACTTTCATCAACGGTGCATTAGTTGCTGAAAATGGCGAATCTTTTGTAAAACACATTCCATTTGAAACTCCAAATAATTTTAATATTACTGCCAAAGAAATCAGTGATTTTACTGTTTCAGGTTTTGGTTCTAAAATTAGAGTAATCGAAGCCTTAGAAGGACAATTAATCACCAATGAAATTCATCACAAATCACTAATCGTTGACGGGCAACTAGTTTCGGATACAGAAAACGACATCTTGAAAATGGCAGTTGTCAATCGCTATCAAAATACGAAGCCAGCCATTGCCTTCATCAAAAATTTTGGTTTGAAAAAAGGTGCGATTGCCAGTTCTGTAGCGCACGATTGCCATAATATTGTAGTAGTAGGTACTTCTGATGAAGAAATTTGTAACGCCGTGAATCATATCATCGAAAACAGAGGTGGAGTTTGCGCCGTGAATGTTGCTGAAAATAAAGTGTTACCATTGCCCGTTGCCGGAATTATGAGCGACAAAAATGGCTGGGAAACCGGGAAATTATATCAGGAAATTGATGCAATGGCAAAGGAATTGGGCAGTAATTTGAACGCACCTTTTATGACACTTTCGTTTATGGCTTTACTTGTTATTCCCGATTTAAAATTATCCGACAAAGGATTGTTTAGCGGAAATACTTTTTCGTTTGTGGATTTGGAAGTGGAGTAAATTATAATGATTTCAAAGCCAAAGCTTCTCCTTTAAATTGGATTCCATCCCATCCTAATTTCATAAAATTACGAATGTTTTGGTGGTATGTCCCTTCTGGATCGCCCAAAACTTCCTCGAAATAATAGGCTCCAAAACAAGCCAATGTTTCTGCTTGAGACAAGTTTTGCAATTGGGCAAAAGCAAATAATTTGCAAGAACCCGAGTTTTCTCCTGCGGCATTATGTTGAGTTCCATTATCGAAAGCCATTGGAGTAAAATCGTAATTTTCCTCAATCACGGCAATGGTTTCTGGAAATGTTATAGTTTTTGGTGATTGTTTTAATTTTTCTAAAAAGGATGATATACCCATTATTATTCTTCTGTATGTTTTTTATTCGCTTTAACTATTATTTTCCCACCAACAACAACCACAATTTCTCCTTTTGGTGGTTTGTTTTCAAAATGCGTCAGCACTTCTCGTACCGTTCCACGAACATTTTCTTCGTGCAGTTTTGATAGTTCTCTTGAAACGCAAATTTGGCGGTCTTCGCCAAAAAAGGTAATAAATTCGGCTAAAGTTTTGACTAATTTATGCGGTGAAACATACAAAATCATTGTGCGGGTTTCTTCGGCAAGTGCCAAATATCGGGTTTGTCTTCCTTTTTTGTCGGGCAAAAATCCTTCGAAAACGAATTTGTCATTTGGCAAACCGCTATTGACCAAAGCTGGTACAAAAGCCGTTGCGCCAGGCAAACATTCCACATCAATTTTGTTTTCGACGCAAGCGCGAGTGAGCAAAAAACCAGGATCGGAAATCGCTGGCGTTCCCGCATCAGAAATCAAGGCGATGGTTTCTCCAGCTTTCAAACGCGAAATTAAGTTCTCAATCGTTTTGTGTTCGTTGTGCATATGATGACTGTGCATATGCGTTCCAATTTCGAAATGTTTTAATAATTTTCCGCTAGTTCGCGTATCTTCGGCAAGAATCAAATCGACTTCTTTAAGAATCCGAATGGCCCGTAAAGTCATATCTTCGAGATTGCCTATTGGTGTAGGAACAATGTATAATTTACCCATTTAAGCGAATTTTTTCTCGATAATTTCGATGAAACGTTGCGCATAATCCTCTTTTCCTTCCCAACTATTGTAATCTGGCTTTACCATATCATCAATAAAGTTTTGAGCTTCCTCAAAATTGTCATAGGTAATAAGTTGGTTCAAAACGCGGTTATAATCTTCGTCGCTATTGCCAAAAAGGTGCTTTACAAACGCAATTCTATCATTTAAATCTATGTTTATTCCTTTTGAAAGTTTTTCGTTCAAGGAAACCGGTTTTGTCTCATTTTTTTCAGAAATAGACTCTTCCACTTGAAAATAATCTGATGCAGGTGTATCAAAAGTGATTGGAGTTTGAGCTTGTTCCCCTTGGTCTGCTTTTATAAAAAGAGTTTCTGAATAATCTCCTCCTAAAAAATCTTCAAAAGAAATTTGAATTGCCTCCGATTTTTTTGGTTCTTCAATTTCATTTTCTATATCTAATTCAAATGCTGGCAAGAAGCTAACTCCATTTGATTCTTCTAATTCTGTTGGTTCATCTATATTAATTTCTTCTTCTTGGAAATCTGTTTCTGCTACTTCCTCTGTCACTTCTGAAATTTCTTCTTCTTCGATTTCCTGTTCTAAAACAAGTTCGATTTCACCAACTATAATTACTTCATCAGCTGTTTCTTGATGAGTGATTTCTTCTAAAACAATTTCATCTTGAACTTTTATTGGCTTAATCTCGGATAAATTATGGTCTTCAAAAAATTGTTTCATTTTTTCGACAATTTCGGCTTGACCAATAGTAGGTTTTGGTTCTCCAAAATGTTCCTCAACAAAACGTAAAACCGAAAGTTTTTCATAAAGTTTCTGAGTTTCAATGTATAATTGATTGATATCAGATTTGTTTTTCATTTGCAACACTCTGTGTGCAATGCTCATTAAGTCGTCTTCCAATTTTTTTTTCATAACTTTTGAAATTATAGTGAGTAAGGTGTGTCTTTTTTAATAAATTTGTTTTCGTTACAAAGTAATAAAAACTAATCCTTTTTTAAGGCAGAAAAATACAAAATGTTTCTCGAAAATACAGTAAATCATAAAGAACAATTTGGCTGGATAGAAGTTATTTGCGGTTCAATGTTTTCGGGCAAAACCGAAGAACTCATTCGCAGATTAAAAAGAGCGCAATTTGCCAAACAGAAAGTTGAAATTTTCAAGCCTGCCATCGACACGCGTTATCACGACGAAATGGTAGTGTCTCACGATGCCAATGAAATTCGGTCCACACCTGTTCCAGCTGCGGCAAATATTGCCATTTTGGCTCAAGGTTGCGATGTAGTTGGTATAGATGAAGCACAGTTTTTTGATGACGAAATCGTGAAAATTTGCAATGATTTGGCCAACCAAGGCATCCGTGTTATTGTAGCTGGATTAGATATGGATTTTAAAGGAAATCCTTTTGGGCCAATGCCTGCCTTGATGGCAACTGCCGAATATGTTACCAAAGTGCACGCCGTTTGTACTCGCACAGGAAATCTGGCGAATTACAGTTTTAGAAAAACCGATAATGACAAACTCGTTATGCTAGGCGAAACTGAAGAATACGAACCTTTGAGTCGCGCCGCCTATTTTTATGCTATGAAGAAAGATGAAGAAAAATAAAACAAGAAACCCTTTCAAATGTTTTAATTTTGAAAGGGCTTTTAGTTGTCTTTAAATTTTTAATCTAAAAATCCATTGTAACATCATTTTCCAAAGGATTCCTAAGATAACGGGTATCATTAATCTATTACATTTGTATAGGTACCAACAATTTTATTTTTATCTTCTATTTTTGCTTTACCGACAAAGAGTTTTTTGCCTGTTAATAAATTACTCCAATTTAATGCGTAATTTTCTTTGTGTTCCAAATTTATTTCTAAAACCGCAATATAAGGTTTATCATCTTCTAACCAAGTTGTTAAATATTTACATTCAAAATTATTTTTGATGCCTTTACAATAATTAGAACATTCAACATCCCATCTTCCTCCCATACTATTATTTGTAAATTCTCCAATTAAGTTGCCATTATCTGTTTTTTTAAAATAAAACTCACCAAAGATTTTCATAATTTGTTTTGTTTAATAATATTTACTTTGACTGTTAAACCGAATGGTTATAATTAGTTATCCTGTTTGTTTTAGTTTACTACTTCTAATTTATTTTCTGTTAATCTGCATTTTAGTTTTATACTTTCTCCTTGAGCATAAAAACCATCATTTTCGTTTTTAAAAACAAAGTCAATAATTATGCGTCCCTCTTCTATCCCTTTTAAATAATAACTATACCCAAACTCGTTTTTTGGCGGATTTATTAATTCGCCACCAATTTGCGTAACAACATTGTCAACTATTAAATAGTTTTCTGGTATTTCAATGTTACCTCCAGCACCACCCCCAGAATTTAAAATCACAATTATAATTTCCGATATTCCATTATTATCTATATCTCCTTTAAAAACTTCAGGTTCATAATAATGACTTAACCAATTGCCGTCCAAATCACGAATCATTAATCCACCGTCCTCCTCTTTCATTGAGCCTACTTTAGTGCTGTCTCCACTTGGATTATCAATTTTTCTCCATTCTTTTTTTATATGCTCTTTCAGTAAATCAATATATTTGAGGCTTTCTATTGTGTCCATTTTTGTTTCACCAGCAGTTTGTTCTATTAATGGCATTTTCGTTTTATTATGTTTTTTTGTATAATAATAAAAAGAAAAAATCACAATGCAAATTGTTCCTAAAATAATGAATAACAAATATTTAGAAACAAAGCTTTCTTTGTTCTCCTCGAACTCTTCCTGATTTTTTTCGTAATCAGAATGAAAATCTTTTTTATTTTCATTTGTCTCTGGCGCATCTCTAATAACTTCGGTGGTGGTTTTTTCTTTACCTAAAAGTTCGTTTTTTTTAGCAATGAATTCAGCTTCTGTAATAACCCCGTTTTTGAGTAAATCGTACCAATCTTGTATTGTTTTGTAAATACTATTTTCCATAAAAAGCTATCCTAAAATTTTTGTTTTTTGTTGCTCGAATTCTTCTTGTGTGAGAATTCCATCGTCCAATAATTTCTTTATATCTTTTAGTTTTTCAATTTTATCCTGATGTGGTTCAATGTTTGAATTTTTATTTCCCGTTTCTACATAAGATAGATTTAAAACTTTCTCATTGATTGATTTCGATTGATTTATGCTTTGAGCATTAGAAAGTGTAGCTGTCCTTATCTCTTTTAACTCTTCATTTGTATTATATTGTGTAACCTGATTTCCTAAAGTAAATAAATCAATAAATGCCCCAAAACCAAAAACTCCGCCAGTAAAAAGCCACAACAATCCGGTTCCTATTTTTCCAAGGTAAAATCGATGAAATCCCAATACACCAAAAAAACTTAAAAACCATAACAGATAAGCAATTGAACTCGATTTAGTTGAACTCGAATTTCTACTTACAAAATAAGCAGTAATCCCTGCGAAGATGATTATCAATATAAAAATCTCTGAAATCCCTAATCTTCCCATAATAAATATTTTACAACGCCTACTCTTTCAAGAAACAGTTTTCGGCTTCCCTGTTAAATCATTTTTTGAATGATTTTCACTACAATGCAAATCAATGAAATAATTTTTGTAACTTATTTTCTATTGTGTTCTAATTTTTATATATTTGGTTCTAAATAAGAACTAAATCGAAAAATTATGAAAGCAAATATTGGAGATAAAATCAGAAAAGTGCGAGAATTAAAAGGTTTTACACAAGACTTTATGGCGGGAAAACTGGAAATGTCGCAACGGGCTTACAGCAAAATCGAAAACAACGACATCAAACTCGATTGGGGTCGGATAGAAGATATTTCTAAAATCCTTGATATAGAACCTTTTGATTTGGTTTCGTTTGATGATAATTTAGTTTTTAATAATTGTACTAATTCTGGGAAAGCTCATATAATGAATAATAACTTCCCTGACGAACTCAAGAAAAGCTACGATGACAGAGTAAATCATCTCGAAAAAGAAGTCTTATTTTTAAGAGGATTGTTAGCGAAAAGCTAATTTTATTTTTTGCACGGTTTTATTCTTCAATAAAATTCTAAAATAATTCCCATTCCATTTCTATTTTTTATAACTTTGATGTAAAATAAATTACAATGGATTTACAAACTAGAAAAATATCATTTGTTCAAGAATTTCTTTCTATTCAAAGCGAAGAGGTTGTTTCACGCTTGGAAAAGTATTTAAAAAAAGAAAAGAAAATTAACATCGATAAAGAGTTTAGCCCGTTGACAATGGAAGAGTTTGAAAGTAGAATTGACCAATCAATGGAAGATTCAAAAAACGGACGAGTTATTGAAGCAAACCAATTATTGGAAGAGATTAAAAAATGGAGCTGAAATTAAATTGGACTGAATATTCCAAAAATGAATTGCGTAAAATATTTCTATATTATAAAAGTAAATCCAATTTAAAAATCGCAAAAAATAAAGTAGAAGAAATTTCAAAACAAGTACTTATACTTGAAAAGTATCCATTTTTAGGACAAAAAGAAGAACTACTATCGGGTCGAAAACAAGAATTTCGCTATTTTTTGCATTCCAATCATAAAATAATTTATTATGTGGATTTAGAAATAAACCTAGTCGAAATTGTCGATATCTTCGACTGTCGTCAAGAACCTTTAAAAATTAAAAGAACAAAATAAGTGTTTGACAATTTTTAAATCTTATCCCAAATGAATTTATCTCAAAAAAATATTTCCCAAATTCTCAATGCCAAATTCATTGGCAAGACTTCAACTTCTTTTATTGACAATGTTTCTATCGATAGTCGCTCTTTGCAAAACAATAAAAACACTTTGTTTTTTGCACTAGTTGGACCCAATAATGATGCCCATATTTATATTTCATCATTAATAGAAAAAGGAGTGCATTACTTTGTTGTAGCCCATATTCCAGAAGGATTATCAGACAAAGCTGCTTTTTTTGTTGTCGAAAACACACTGGATTCCTTGCAAAAATTTGCAGCTCATCATCGAAGTCTTTATAAATTTCCAGTTATTGGTTTGACAGGAAGTAACGGGAAAACAATCGTCAAGGAATGGTTGAATTTTCTATTAAGTCCTGATTTCAACATCATCCGAAGTCCAAAAAGCTACAATTCACAAGTTGGTGTTCCATTGTCAGTGATTTCTATAAACGACAAACACAATCTGGGGATTTTTGAAGCAGGAATCTCGAAAATGAACGAGATGGAAAAACTGGAAGTCATCATCAAACCAACTATCGGAATTATTACGAATATTGGATCTGCACACGATGAAGGCTTCGAAGATTTGGAGAAAAAAATCAAAGAAAAGCTAAAACTTTTCAAAAACTCAAAACTTATAATTTATCAAAAAAACGAGGTCATTGACGCACTTATTGATCCAAAAATAAAATCATTTTCTTGGAGTTACAACGATCAAACTGCAGAGGTTTTTGTTGTAAAAAAGACAATCGAAGACAAAACTATTTTACAAATTCGGTATGCCAAATCTAATTTCGAAATAGAAATTCCTTTTAAGGATGATGCTTCGATTGAAAATGCCGTTACTTGTTTGATGGTATTATTGAGTTTTAAATATGGCAAAACAACTATTCAAAACCGAATGCAATGGCTATATCCTGTTGAAATGCGCTTGAAAGTCAAAAACGGAATCAACAAAACCACACTTATTGATGATAGTTATAGTTCCGATTTTCAGTCTTTGAAGATTGCCTTGGATTTTCTGGAAAGTCAAAAACAATACAAAAACAAAACGGTAATCCTTTCGGATATTTTTCAAAGCGGTTTATCAAATGAAAAGTTGTATTCTAAAGTTTCACAGCTGATTACTTCCAATAAAATCAAACGCGTTATAGGTATTGGCGAAACCATTTCGGCATTTAAACATAAGTTTGCCAACTGTGTGACTTTTAAAAATACTGCCGACTTTTTTTTAAATTTCAACTATTTGAATTTTAATAACGAAACCATTTTGATAAAAGGGGCGAGACATTTTCAATTTGAAGAAATAGTTGCTGCATTAGAAGAGAAAACACACGAAACTGTTCTGGAAATAAACCTCAACGCCATTAGTCACAATCTGAGTTTCTATAAATCAAAACTAAAACCAACCACTAAAATGATGGTAATGGTAAAAGCTTTTGGTTATGGAAGCGGTGGATTCGAAATCGCTAAATTACTAGAACATCACAAAGTGGATTATTTGGGCGTAGCTTTTGCCGATGAAGGAATTTCATTAAAAAATGCCGGAATTAAGTTGCCAATAATGGTTTTAAATCCAGAAACCACCAGTTTTTCAGCCATAATCCAGCATCAATTAGAACCCGAAATTTATGGCTTAAAAGGATTAAATGCTTTTCTAAAAATTGCCGAACAGAGAAAACTCAAACACTTCCCTATTCACATCAAACTCGACACAGGAATGCACCGTTTGGGTTTTGAAGAAGAAAATCTGGCCAAATTAATTGCGATTTTAAAAGGAAACAAATTTGTGATTGTAAAAAGTATTCTGTCGCATATGGCCACGAGCGATGATTTAGAACACCAAGATTTTGCACATTTACAAATTAATTTATTCGAAAAATTGTCGGCAAAATTGATAACTGAATTGCAAATAAAACCTATTCGTCACATATTGAATACTTCGGGGATTAGTAATTTTCCGGAAGCACAATATGATATGGTTCGTCTTGGAATAGGTCTTTATGGAGTTTCCAATGATGTTGAAGAACAAAAATATTTGGAAAATGTAGGGACCTTGAAATCTATTATTTCTCAAATAAGAACCATTCAAACTGGCGAAAGTGTGGGTTATGGAAGGAGATTTATTGCTGATAAACCAACAAAAATCGCAACAATCCCCATTGGTTATGCTGACGGAATTTCTAGACATTGGGGAAACAGCGTTGGTTTTGTGACAATAAACAACCAAAAAGCTTCAATCGTTGGAAGCGTTTGTATGGATATGTTGATGGTGGATAGTACTGAAATCAATTGTAAAGAAGGTGATTCCGTGATTATTTTCGGCGAAAGCCCGACGGTTACTTTTATGGCCAATCAATTGAAAACCATTCCTTATGAAATTCTCACCAGCATTTCTCAAAGGGTAAAACGTGTTTTTTATCGGGAGTAAATATTTTTCAAATAAAATAATTATATTCGTATTAAATTTTAATTTAAAAACATATAAATATGGGATTCGTAAGTGATTTTAAGTCCTTTTTGATGAAAGGGGAAATTGTGAATTTGGCGACAGCCGTAATCGTTGGAGGTGCATTTGGAAAAATTGTAACGTCTTTCACAAATGATGTCTTGATGCCACCAATTGGATTATTATTAGGAAAAGTAGACTTCAAAAACTTGAAAGTTGTTCTACAAGACGGCATTCCAGCTATAATGGAAAATGGTGCTGAAAAAACTCCCGCAGTTGCAGAAGTTGCCTTAAATTATGGCGCTTTCATTCAAACTGTTTTTGATTTTGTAATTATTGGTTTTTGTATTTTTATGGTTTTAAAAGCCTATGAAAAAACAAAAAAGAAAGAAGAAACTGCTCCTGCTGCACCGGCTGATCCAACTCAAGAAGAATTGCTTACACAAATCAGGGATTTGTTGAAAAAATAAATTTCCGCTACATTATATATTCTAACTAAACCACGCTCAACAGCGTGGTTTTTTTATTTGTTACAAATATAACATTTTGTTATTTTTTGTGAATCTACTTGTTTTAAATAGCATATTGCTTACTTTTGTACTTCGAAATTAATATTAAAAATAAAAAATATACAATATGAAACTTGCAGTTGTAGGAGCCACTGGAATGGTTGGCGAAATAATGTTAAAAGTATTGGAAGAAAGAAATTTTCCGTTCACAGAATTAATTCTTGTAGCCTCTGAAAAATCAGTTGGAAAAGTAATCGAATTCAAGGGACAGAAACATACCGTTGTTGGATTACAAACAGCAGTGGATATGAAACCTGAAATTGCCGTTTTCTCGGCAGGAGGACAAACTTCATTGGATTGGGCACCAAAATTTGCAACAGCAGGAACAACCGTAATCGACAACTCATCGGCTTGGAGAATGGATCCAACAAAAAAATTAATCGTACCAGAAATTAATGCGAACGAATTGACAAAAGAAGATAAAATTATAGCAAATCCTAACTGTTCCACTATTCAAATGGTTTTGGCTTTAGCACCATTGCACAAAAAATATAATATCAAACGCGTGGTAGTTTCCACTTACCAATCCATTACCGGTACTGGCGTAAAAGCAGTACAACAATTCGAAAATGAATGTGCAGGAATTGAAGGTGATATGGTTTATAAATACAAAATCAACAGAAACTGTATTCCACAATGCGATAGTTTTGAAGCTAATGGATATACAAAAGAGGAAATGAAATTGGTTAAAGAAACCAAAAAAATATTAAGCGATGACTCTATCAAAGTTACAGCTACAGCGGTTCGTGTTCCCGTTGTTGGTGGGCACAGTGAAGCCGTGAATGTGGAATTTACCAATGATTTTGATGTAAACGAAGTAAGAACTATTTTAAGTCAAACCGATGGTGTTGTGGTTCAAGACAATTTGGATACTTTTACCTATCCAATGCCAAGATATGCCGAAGGTAAAAACGATGTTTTTGTGGGTAGAATTCGCCGTGACGAAAGCCAAGCAAACACATTAAATATGTGGATTGTAGCTGACAACTTGAGAAAAGGCGCTGCAACAAACACGATTCAAATTGCAGAATATTTGGTGGCGCATAATTTGGTGTAAAACCAGTTTTTAATAATTCAATAATCCGATTGACTTTAAATAATGTTAAAGTAAGTCGGATTTTTCTTTGGTATTCCTATATTTGCACGAATGAAAAAGAAGTTTGGCATATTAAATTCTTTCTTGATGTTTGCGGTATTGTTCGCAATACTGTTTCAATATGTGCATAGTTATGAGCATTTTGCAAAACAATTTTCTGAAAAAAAATGCTACCACAAGTATAATTCCAGCAAAGAAATCACGCATCAACACCATAATTATGATCGATGTTTTGTATGTGATTTCACGGTAAGCAATTTCATTTCTTCGGATATTGCTCATTTTGAATTCAAAAAAACAACTATTCCTTCTAAATATTCTTTTTTCAAATCCAAGGAAATTGCCCAATACTTTAAAGGAAGCCTTTTTGCGCTTCGTGCTCCTCCATTTTTTATTGTTTAAATAAATTTGCCGCTAAGGCACAAAAACACAAAGCTTTTTGTGTTTATTATTCAACAATAAAATTATTTCAAATGAAAAAAACCATAATCACCCTATTTATAGGGTTTTCAGCTATACTTAACGCCCAAAACACTATTTCTGGAATAGTAACAGATATAAAAAATCAACCTCTAATTGGAGTATCGATTTATGCTCCAGAATTACACAAAGGAACTTCGACAGACGAAAACGGAAATTATTTATTGTCAAATCTTCCCAACGGAAAAATAAAATTGACATTTGCATACATAGGATTTACAACTCAGAATAAAACTATTAATCTTCAACAAAAAGAAACCCTTTTAAGCATTATACTTGACGAGGCTACTTTTCAAATGGATGAAATAATCGTTTCCACTGCTTTCAATAAAATACAATCACAAAACGTAATGAAAGTAGAACATTCGACCATCAAAGAATTACAAAAAAAAGGAACCTCCACCTTAATCGAAGGATTGGCGACAATTCCGGGAGTTTCTCAACTATCAACAGGAACTTCGATAGGAAAACCTGTTATTCGAGGACTGAGTGGGAATCGGGTTTTGGTTTATTCACAAGGGGTTCGAATCGAAAATCAGCAGTTTGGCGATGAGCACGGTTTGGGTTTAAATGATGCCGGTGTCGAAAGTGTCGAAGTGATAAAAGGCCCGGCTTCCTTGCTTTATGGTTCGGATGCTTTGGGTGGTGTTTTATATTTTAATCCAGAAAAATTTGCTGATTCTGGTACTTTTAAAACTGATTTCAGTCAAAAAATATTCTCTAATACATTAGGAAGTAATTCTTCCTTGGGAATTAAAACTTCTACAGATAATTGGAAATTCCTTGCTCGAGGAAGCTATAACACCCATTCTGATTATAAAATTGCTGATGGAAATCGAGTGACTAACACACGCTATAATGAAACTGATTTCAAAACTGGAATTGGATACAATAATTCAAAATTTTCAAGTGTTTTGCGATATAATTTCAATAAATTAGATTTAGGAATTCCAGAAAATGGTGTTGCGGAACAAAACTCAAGTAAAAAAACAACGTTTCCAAGCCAAAATATTGAAAATAATCTATTGAGTTTAAACAATATATTTTTCTTCAAAAACTCAAAACTAGATGTCGATCTCGGTTATATAGGAAATGATCGAAGCGAATTAGAAGAAGGTAATATTGCTGTTTTGCATATGAAATTGAAGACATATAATTATAATGTAAAATACCATTTGCCAAAAATCGGTAAAATAGAATCAATTATAGGAGTTCAAGGAATGAGCCAAGTCAATAAAAATTCAGGTATTGACTATTTAATTCCTGATGCTACAACAAATGACTTTGGTATTTTTGGAACTGGAAATTATGAGTGGAAAACAAACGTAATTCAAGCTGGGATACGATTTGACAATAGAAAAATAGCAACAACAGCATACGGAATTGCTGGAAACGAAGGTTCATTCGAAGCTCTAAATAAAAACTTCGACAGTTTTAATTCGTCGTTAGGATACAAAACTAGTATAGCCAAAGATTTCATTTTAAGGGCAAACTTGGCTTCTGGTTTTCGTGCGCCTAATTTAGCCGAATTAACTTCAAATGGTGTTCACGAAGGAACGAATCGTTATGAAGTGGGAAATCCCAATTTGAAAACGGAACAAAATGTGCAAACCGACTTAAATTTAGAATACAAAAGCAGCCATTTCGAGTTTTTTGCTAACGGGTTTTACAACCACATCAATAATTATATTTACACTTCTCCAACTGGGGAAGTGATAGACAACTATGCTGTTTTTAAATATATTCAGAATGATGCATACCTTTATGGTGGCGAAATTGGATTGCATTTTCACCCACATCCCTTAGATTGGCTGCATTATGAAACCAGTTTTGAAACCGTTACAGGCAAAAAACAAGATGGCGATTTCCTACCTCTTATTCCTGCAAATAATTGGAATAACACCATTCGATCTGAATTTAATATTAAAAACTTGCTAGAAGATGGATTTGCTTCTTTGAATGTTTCCTCAACTTTCAATCAAAATAATGTGAGTGGTTTTGAAACAAAATCAAATGGCTACACTATAGTAAATCTTGGTTTTGGAGGAAAAATAAAATTAGGCAAAACAGCTTTTGACATTAATTTGAATGCTAATAATTTGTTCGATAAAAAGTACATTTCTCATCTATCTCGCCTGAAAACTGATGGGATTCCAAACATTGGAAGAAACATTGTTTTAGGATTGAATTTTAATATTTAATCTTACCAATATGTCGCATCACGCGAACAATTTTAGATTTTCTATTATTAATATAAGAGGAGGAACTTGTGGCGGAATATTTTCTTGGATTGGGCAAAATTGCTGCAATTCCGGCAGCTTGCTGCGGTGTAAGACGTGAAGCATCTTTCCTATACCAATGTTGAGTTGCGGCTTGAGCTCCATATATTCCATTACCCATTTCTATACTGTTTAAATAGACTTCCATAATTCGTTCTTTGCCCCAAATTAATTCTATTAAAACTGTGAAATAAGCCTCTAATCCTTTTCGTAAATAACTTCTTCCTTGCCAAAGGAATACATTTTTAGCCGTTTGTTGTGATATGGTACTTCCTCCTTTTATTCTTCGACCCCTTTCATTGCTTTTATACGCTTTTTGCATTGCCCTAAAATCGAAACCATTGTGAACAAGAAAAGTTCCGTCTTCACTGGCAATAACAGCTTTTTGTAAATTAACCGAGATGTTTTCTATAGGTTCCCAATCATGGCTAAAATAATTTTCTTTCCCTGCTGATTTATTTTCTATAACACGAATAACCATCAAAGGAGTAAATGACACTGGTACAAACTTGAAAAGCACAACGAAAAATATTGAGATTCCAAGAAACCATAAGAAGACTTTAAATAAGAAAGATGTTACTTTACTCATAAAACTTCCAGATTGTTTTTTTGATGAAGGTTTCGGTTTTTTTGATGTTATTTTTGTAGCCATTACATTAGATGTGGTAATTTTTATAAAAATAATATTTTTTGTCACATCTATGGTTGTTTGAAATCATTATTTTTATGATATTTACAGAAGTAATAAAATTCTTTATAATAAATTACGCTTTTATTTTCTTACAAAAACAACAAAAAACATCTTTTTATCGCATATAATTGCTCTTTGTCGATTTTTTTTTATTGTTTTATAAAATATTTATTATAGATTTGAAAACCTAAATCAAAATTATTATGAAAAGAATTACTTATTTAACGTTGTTTTTGGTGTTTTTTACGACCGCTTTATTTGCGCAAAAAAGCACATCACTCGAAAGAGCGAATAAATATTTAGCTGAAAAGGGCGAGGTAATATTTACCTTTAAAGCTACTAGTCAAAATCAATTTTTTGAATTGAATGAGATTCTTTCAGTAAGTCACAGACGAGTTGACCAAAAAAATTTAGAAGTTGAAGCTTATGCAAATAAATCTCAATTTGAAAAGTTTCTTACTTACAGATTGCCTTTCCAAGTTACTGCTGCTGACAACGAAATTGCGCAGGAAATTAGACCTAAAAAGAATGGCAAAATTGCTTCAACCTGGGACACTGCTTGGGATTCTTATCCTCAATATTCTGAATATGTAGCCAAAATGAACTATTGGGCAAATACGTATCCTAATTTATGCACTTTACAAAGCATTGGAACAACCCCAAACGGAAGAACTTTATATGTTCTTAAAATTTCTGATAATGCTTCATCTGATGAAACAGAACCTGAATTTTTATATACCTCATCTATGCACGGTGACGAAATTACGGGTTATCCAACAATGTTGCACCTTATAGATTACCTTTTGACAAATTATGGCTCACTATCTGAAGTTACAAATCTTGTAAACGGAACTGAATTATACATTTGCCCATTGGCAAACCCTGACGGGTCATACAAAACTGCAGGAAATGATATTCTGAATTCTACAGGTAATACTGCCACAAGGGCTAACGCTAACGGCGTAGATCTAAATAGAAATTATCCAGATCCAATTGGAGGAATACATCCTGATGGGTTAGCCTATCAACCTGAAACTTTAGCATTTTTAAATTTTGAACAAACTCGAAATTTTGTATTGGCTGCCAACTATCATGGTGGTGCCGAAGTGGTAAATTTTCCTTGGGATACATCTACTGCCGCAACAGGTTCTTCTGCAGTAAGCATTCACCCTCATGATAGTTATTTTAGATATGTTTCCCAAGAATATGCACAATTGGCACAAACCGCTGATGGCGATTTGAATTATATGGACGATGTATATGGAACGGGACAATTTCCAGGAACAACAAATGGTGCTATATGGTATACTGTAAAAGGCGGAAGACAAGATAATAACAACTTTTACAACCATAATAAAGAAGTAACAATTGAAATTTCGGCAACTAAATTTCCATTAGCCTCTACTTTACTATTTTACTGGGATAGAAACAAACAAGCTCTTTTGAATTATATAAAACAAGCAAGTTATGGCCTGCAAGGTGTCGTGAC
>NZ_JAYWCK010000127.1:0-15213 GCF_043780635.1 Flavobacterium sp. | reverse complement strand
ACAGCATTAACTTTGGTGCAATTCATCAATAAATTTATTTTTGAAAGACCAATAAACAATATTAAAACACAAATAATTTAATTGCACCCAACGGGTTAGATATAGTATTTACATATAAGTATTAATCGTGACCTGAAGCTCCAGGAACTGGTTGTACTGTAGATTTTTTAGATTTTAGACTGGTGTTAAGATAAAAAAACAATCTTAGTGTATGATTCATATCATACTGGTATCCCGTAATTCTTTGTTGATATACATTCATATAGCCAAAATCAAAACTCAATTTAGGATTTATGGATTGTTTTATTCCAACAAAAAAACGGTTTTGATCAAAAGTGTTATATACATTTTCTTTTCCAAACTGAATTAATAATTCATCCGAAACTACAAGTGAGGGTGCCGTTTTTTTCTTAAAAACAGGAATAGTAACACTAATCAAATACCGCACTCTATCCGTGAAACGATTTTCACCCGTTTCCGCATCATTGACAATTTTTTCCTGCCAACGTTGTTCGTTTCTCAACCTTTGAAGAATACTAACATTTCCTGATTTAGTGTTCATTTGAACTTGTTGATAAATTCTATTTTCATCCGAAAAAGTGCTCCAAGTAGGATTTTTTGGTGCCAACCACATATGAGCATAACCTCCAGTAAATGAAAATTTGGAATTCGGAATATAGGCAATACCACCTCTTAAAAAGAAAAAATTGTTGTCTTGAAAAAAATCATTGGTTCTAAGATGAACATCCGCAGCAATGCCCCAATGCTCGCTGAATTTGGTAACTGAATTGAGAGAAACCCAAGTTTGGGTTTGATGGGTAACTTCTTTTTGCTTGGGAGATTGTGCTAAAACAATTAGTGGGAACAGTAAAACTATAATCTTAAATAAATTTGTTTTCAATGGGTGGAAATCTAAATGAATAAATAAATTTTGAGTGCAAATTTACTCTATCAATCCGTTGGGGACAAAGATTTAGAATAAAAATCCGCAAATACGCATAATTTATTTTTATTCTATTTAGACTTTAAAGTTTAAAAAAACGGTCACCAAACCAGATTGCTCAGGAGATGACCGTTAGTTTTTAAAACTTTGGTTTTATTTATCGCCTGATCGTTTAGTTACAGCTTCCATCACACGATCGAGGTTAAATCACATAAATCAGGTTTTCACTCTAAATCGGCCTTTTATGTCGCATTTAAAAAACATACTGGGAATACTCCAAAGGAATTTATTGCTGCCTCTTCAGAAGAAATAACCCCAACTCAGCTTGATAAAGCAGCTAATTTAAAGAAGCATATAAGTAAAAAAAGAGTCACAATAACAGATCTAAAAGGCTAAATAACACATTCAACATCGACATATATAATTCAAAACAATCCTTTGTCAAAGTTCAAAACTTTGACAAAGGTTAATAATTATAGAAGCATAGAAAAAAGTAGGATTATATTTATAATTAAAAGACGATTCAAACGTCATATCAAAGCCCACTCAAAGCCCACCCAAAGCCCACTATAGTGCGTGAAAAGAGTATGAAAAATTCAACTGATTATTTACCATAAAAAAACACTTTGAAAATGATAAAAAGCATCAGTAAAGGTTCAAGTCAATTTTAAGATAACTTTAATTATTTATCTCGCATTAATGACTAATATTGTAATAAACAATTAATACCAATACTATGAAAAAAGTAATCTTCTCTATCGTGCTAATTATCGCCGTAATCATTGGATGCAAAACAAAAGGAAATTCTGGTGATTCTAAAAATTTAAGCATCACTTTTGAATCCAAAAGCAACAGTACCGTAACTGGAACTGCCACATTCACTGAAAAGAAAGGCAAAGTGACTTTTGTTGCTAAATTAGCCGGATTAAAACCGGGTATTCACGCCATTCATATTCACGAAAAATCAGATTGCACCGCTGCTGATGGAAGTTCTGCCGGAGGGCATTGGAATCCAACATTCAAAAAACACGGACAATGGAGAGTTGGCGAATACCACAGAGGCGATATTGGCAATTTCATAGCAGATGAAAAAGGAAACGGAACCATCACCTTAACTACTGATGAATGGAGCATTGGCGGAGAAGATGCCACTAAAAACATTCTTGGAAAAGGTTTAATTGTGCATCAGGGTGCTGATGATTTTGTTACACAACCCGCAGGAAATGCTGGAGCTAGAGTTGCTTGTTCCGCTATTATCAAATAAGAGAATAAAAAAATTCATACGAAACCGTCTTGTTTATAGAAACGAGACGGTTTTTTAATTTTAAAATAATACAAAAACCACAAAAAAACATAGCTTTGCAATTTAAAACAAAGCAATGATTAACCCATCAGCAACTGGCTGGATAGACAAATTTTTTCTGAAGCAAAAACAATCTTTGCTTCCTGCTGAGACGCATCCCCACCTGTTTTACAAAAAAGTCAGGGAAACAGGATTTATCTACGGTCACATTGTTTCTTTTGACACCGAAATTTCAATTGAAACAAAAGGTTGGCTTGAAAACGAGATTTCTAAAGTTGCCCTACTCAATACTTTGCATGGCATTTATAAACTAACGACTCAAGAAAGAAATCCCGATAACTTTGTTTTAAAAGTGGTGGCTTTCTACAACGAAATGAATCCTCAAGGGTTTAATTTGTTTAGAAAGGTATTACCTGGTAGTTCTCCTTCTCTAAACTTGGAAAA
This sequence comes from Flavobacterium sp., assembly GCF_043780635.1. Taxonomy (GTDB): domain Bacteria; phylum Bacteroidota; class Bacteroidia; order Flavobacteriales; family Flavobacteriaceae; genus Flavobacterium. The sequence goes on along the minus strand of NZ_JAYWCK010000127.1, from coordinate 12,523 downwards.
AATAATCGACAGTCGGGTTCAAACCAATATCGACATCATTAGCAAAAACTTTTCCCATATCGTGACCAATGCTTTGCTGTTTATAGATGTTTTGGCTTTTCGCCAATACTTAATTCACGGAGCAATTCCGGAAAAATACCTAAAAAAAATAGAAGAAGCCATCATCAGCATTGTTTCGCTGGCATTAAAAACCAAATCCAACAAGTCTAAATACGACGATTTGTTGATTAAACTATTTGAGTCATCCGTTCGTTATAGCAAATTTTCAAAAGTGAATGCGAAGTCCCAAAGTTTTGGTATAGATGAATTGAAATTGGATTATTTCACAAACGAATTAGAAAAACAATATCTTGTTGATATGGCAGGAATGGCTTTATGGAGTGACGGAATAATCGAAAAAAACGAAGCTTATTTTCTACATAAATTAGCCGAATTAATGGAAGTTCCTGATAATTTTGTTACAGAAAGCATCGAAAAAACAAATGAATTTATTACAAAATACAAGAATGAAATTCCTTATTTCAATTACTCCAATCCGGTCAAACATTTTTATGACCAGACTACACAAACCGTAATTAAACTCCTTACCCGCAACAAAAACAGATTAGTGAAGGAAATCCTTGAAAGTAAGGAATTGATGGTGTTATTGGCGTATTCTACCCGAAGAGATTTGAATGAAAAAGAAAAGAAGAAAGTACGAAAACAATTGTTGGACATATGCAAAACCATTCCATCTTTAGCAATATTTTTGTTTCCAGGTGGTAGTTTATTGCTTCCTATTTTTATCAAATTTATCCCAACACTCTTGCCCTCTTCTTTTAATGAAAATCTGGAGAACGAAGATTAATTTTATTAATATTGATAAATAAAAAACTGCCCGAAAGCAGTTTTAAAATCTTTAAATATATTTCGTCCCATTAAAACTTCAATTGATAGACTTCATCTAAATCTACATCGGAACTTATATTCACATCTAAGTCAGTTACAAATCCAGAATTCAATCCATACGCCCATCCATGAAGTGTTAAATCTTGCCCGTTTTTCCAGGCGGACTGAACGATAGATGTTTTAGCCAAATCAAATACCTGTTCCTTCACATTAACTTCAACAAAAGCATTAAAACGATCGGTTTTATCTTCAATAGAATCCAAATGAGCCTGATGCAAACGATAAATATCTTTGATATGACGAATCCAGTTATCAATTATACCAATCGACTGGTTATTCATGGCCGCCAATACTCCACCGCAACCATAATGCCCACAAACAATAACATGTTTAACCTTTAAAACATTGACTGCATAATCCAATACACTTAACATATTCATATCACTATGAATAACCATATTAGCAATATTTCGATGCACAAAAACATCACCTGGTTTAGCACCAACTATTTCATTAGCAGGAACCCTGCTATCCGAACAACCAATCCATAATAAAGGAGGCGTTTGTTGTTTAGCCAAATCTTGAAAAAAATTGGGATCAAGTGCTAAAGAATTTTCCACCCACTTTTTATTATTGTCTAATATTTTCTTGTAAAAATCGCTCATTGTTTAGTTCTTTTCTAAAGTAATCCAAAGATAGAATAAAAAAATTAACAAATTTATTTAAAAACAACCATAATTAAAAATTATAGTTTTTTATCTTTGCATCATAAAATACTATTTTAATGACAATTACACAATTACAATATGTTTTGGCTGTTGCCGAACACAGAAATTTCACGCTTGCCGCCGAAAAATGTTTCGTTACGCAACCCACACTGAGCATGCAAATTCAAAAAATTGAGGAAGAACTTAATATATTGATATTTGACCGAAGCAAAAAACCCATTCAACTTACAGCTATTGGTCAAAAAATAGTGGAACAGGCAAAAAATATAGTCAATGAAGCTGGCAAAATAAAAGATATTGTCGAATATCAAAAAGGATTTATAGGCGGTGAATTCCGTTTGGGAATAATTCCAACAATTATGCCTACACTTTTACCAATGTTCCTGAATAATTTTATCAAAAAATATCCAAAAATTAGACTCATCATCGAAGAGTTAAACACCGATGAAATTATTCTCCGTTTAAAAAACGGTCATCTTGATGCAGCTATTGCAGCAACACCTTTGGAGGACGAGAAAATTAAAGAAATAGTTCTTTATTATGAACCATTTGTAGCTTATGTCCCTGATAATTTCAGCATTTCACAAAAAAATGAAATAGAAGTTTCGGATTTAAATCTTGATGAAATTTTGCTTTTGCAGGATGGACATTGTTTTCGTGATGGAATTTTAAATTTATGTAAAAATCAGGATATTTCTACCAGAAATTCATTTCAGCTAGAAAGTGGCAGTTTTGAAACCTTGATAAAATTGGCTGACGAAGGATTGGGAACAACACTTCTTCCCTACTTACATACATTAGATTTAAAGGAAAAAGAAAAATCAAAATTAAGACAATTCAAAGAACCAAAACCAGCCCGAGAAGTAAGTCTGATTTATCCAAAAAGTGAACTAAAAATTCATATTATTGAGGCTCTTAGAAATACCATTTCAGGAGTTGTAAAAGGAGCGATTACTTTCCAGAATGTCCAAATCATAAGTCCGATCCAGAAGAAATAAAAAAAAGGATTCGTCGAAACGAATCCTTTTTATAATTACTAATTCACAATACTCAGATGTTGTTTAAGTTCAGGCCTTCCTTCAGTGAAGTGTTCCAGCCAGATTCTCAATTGTTCAATTTCGTAAGGCAATAAATTTTTATTTGCTTTTCTTAATTCCTTACGAAAAAGCGTAGGGTCGATACTCACTTTTTCAAGTACAATTTTCGTGTAATCATATATCATTCTGTAGGGCATAATAAAATAGATTAGGGGGGTTATCTTATATGAACATAGTATAAAGGTAGATTAAATAAACCATAACTTTTATAAAAATCAGTAAAAATATCCGATTAAGTACTAAAAAACACGTTTATTGACACATTTTATCATTTTACATAAGAATTATCATATATAAAATAAATTATCCGAAAAGGAAAGTAAATAGAATTGTCAGAATAATAATCATGAAAAAAAGAACCTTTTGGGTTCTTTCTTATTTAATTATTTACTATTAATAGGCATTGTTTTAATTCCGGTTTTTCGATTATAAAATTTAAAAGCCATTCTCGTAATAACTCCATTTCGTAGGGTAACAAAGCCTTTATTGCTTTTTCTAATTCTTTGCAAAAAAGTATGGGATCAAAACTGACTCTTTCGAGTACTGATTTGGTATAATCAAACATTACTTTAGACATATAATATTAAAGTTTAGGGTTAGATTCTGATTATTCGAGCATTGCAAAAAAATATTTTAGTTTATGAAATTGATACAATCCAATAACGTAAAATTACATTTTTTTATTGTCTCAAAAGTAATATTTATTTTAAAAAAAAATTAGTTTTTTCTTGCTCGAAACATTTCCCTTTTGCCTGGCGGTCCTTCGAGCTTTTCAACTTCAAAACCTACTTCTTTCATACTCCTTTTTACAACTCCTCGAGCCGCATATGTAACTAATATTCCATTTTGTTTTAGCGCATTGTACATTTTTTGAAAAATTGCCGTACTCCATAATTCGGGTTGAACGTTGTAACCAAAAGCATCAAAATAAATCAAGTCGAACTTTTCTATGTCATCAATGTCGGCAAAAAACTGCTTTCTTTTGGTTAACAAAAAATCTTGTCTCAAAATGATTTGTTCTTCCCAGTTGCATTCGTGCATTTTTTCGAAGATGGAACTTTCGTTTTTAGCATTTAATTCTGAAACATAATTCATAGACAGCACTTCATCGGCAGAAATCGGATAGGCTTCTACTCCATCATAATCTATAGTTTGATTTAGCTTTTTCGATTCCAAAAAAGTGATAAAGGCATTTAAACCCGTACCAAAACCTATTTCCAAAATAGAAATTGATTTACTTTCGAATAACGAAAGTCCCTTTTTTATAAAAACGTGTTGGGCTTCTTGAATGGCACCAAATTTAGAATGATAACATTCGTTCCAATCATTAAGTTGAATGGTTGTTGAACCGTCAGCAGTTTTTATTATTTCTCTTTTCAAAATAGTATGGAGGTTTTTTGCCTTAAACAAGCAATTGATTGCCAAATTTAATTAAATCCAATTTAGGTTTAACTATCAATAACTCCTATTTTTTAGTTATTCCATAAAAAAACTCTACATTTTTCATTTTTTTTAGAATATAAATAAATCTCAGTTAAATGCTATAATTAATGTTTTTTTGACAAGTAATTTGATGTTTTTTATTTAATTTTGCAAATACAAATTCGCATACCATCATCTTACTAAATACAATATCTTAATAGAATAACTAATTATGAGTGCAACACAAACAAACAAAATTGAAATAATAAAAGCCGCAACTTCAAAAATAAAAGATGTGGATTTTGATAATTTACATTTTGGCGAAGTTTTTACAGATCATTTTTTCGAGTGTGATTTTACTAATGGCGAATGGCAAAAATCAATCATCAAACCATATGCTCCATTTTTATTGGATCCTTCAGCAAAAGTTTTTCATTATGGTCAAGCAATTTTTGAAGGGATGAAGGCATATAAAGATGATAATGATGCCGTTTGGCTATTTAGACCTGATGAAAATTATCACCGTTTCAATAATTCTGCAACAAGAATGGCCATGCCTGAAGTTCCTGAAGAAATTTTTATGGAAGGACTGAAACAACTGTTGCAATTAGACGAAGCATGGATTAAAAAAGGAAAAGGAAACACAATGTACATCAGACCATTTATGATTGCTACCGGAACGGGAGTAATTGCAAATCCTTCAGATGATTATAAATTTATGATTCTTCTATCACCTGCAAAATCATACTATTCAGGTGAAGTAAAAGTGTTAATTGCGGAACATTTCAGTAGAGCCGCAAACGGTGGTATTGGTGCTGCAAAAGCAGCAGGAAATTATGCTGCACAATTTTACCCAACAAATTTAGCTAATAAAGCAGGTTTCCAACAAGTAATTTGGACCGATGACGCAACGCATACTAAATTGGAAGAAGCCGGAACAATGAATGTATTTTTTAGAATAAATGATACTTTATATACTGCTCCTGTCAGCGAAAGAATTCTTGATGGTGTGACTCGAAAAAGCTTAATTGATTTAGCGAAAAGAGAAAATATCAAAGTAGAAGTTCGTCCCGTTTTAGTTTCTGAAATTGTTGAAGGTGCCAAAAACGGTAGCTTGAAAGAAATTTTTGGAGCTGGAACTGCTGCTGTTGTGAACCCAATTATAGGATTTTCGTACCAAGATGTTTATTATGAATTGCCAAAAATAGAAAATTCAGTTGCATTACAACTGAAAGATAAATTAACAAACATCCAGCACAAACTCGCCGAAGATACTTTTGGTTGGACAGTTAAGGTTTAGTTTTCAAGTTGCAGATTTTAGATTGCAGGTTGGAATAATTAATTATAAATATTTAATGCAGTTTAAAGATGATTCATTTCATTTTTAAACTGCTTTTTTCTGCTATCTGCAACCTTTAGTCTGCGGTCTGAAATCTGCTATCTTCCTCCAAGTATTTTAGAGAAATCAGGTTTAAAATAATTAGGACCTTTCATTACTTTTCCATCTTCGCGATAAATAGGTTTTCCGTCTTCACCTAATTTACTCATATTAGAGCGTTGAATTTCGTCAAAAACTTCTTCAATTTTATGTTGCAACCCGTGTTCTATTATTGTTCCGCAAAGAATGTACATCATATCACCTAACGCATCGGCAATTTCTACCAAATCATTATTCTGAACGGCTTCAAGATATTCCTCGTTTTCTTCTTTCATCAAATTGTAACGAAGCATGTTTTTATTTTCGCCCAAATCGCCTATTGGGGTTTCGCTGTGACCAATGATAAATGCCGTATGAAATTCCTTAACTGCGTTGATTTGTTTTTGCATAATTTTATTTGATTAAATGAGGTGGCAAATTAGCATGTTTTCCTAAACTAATTCCTAAATTTGCTCAAAATATTTTAAACTATGTTTACTAAAGGTCAATTAGTGTTTGCAGGCTGTTTTTTTGTTGCTTTTGTTATCGCAATGATTTATGCCTATAGAAAAGATGCAAAGTTGCATAAAACTTTTTACAAAGGAAATTATAAGATTCTGATTGGGTTTATCCTTTTTATCATAATTTTATTTATTATAAAGATATTTTTTAAAAGGTAGAATTATTTAGTTTTTTCAATAAAAAAAGGATGTCCATCAAGACATCCTTTTCTTTATAAATCAACTATTTTTCTAATTTTCCAAAGGCAAAAAACCATAAGTTTTTGAATAGTTCAACATTTGTTCAGCAAATGATTTTGGCTGTGTTACTTTTATCGAAATAATATTTCCTTTTGCATCTAATTTAGAAACCAAAATTGGATTTACAAAACCGCTATATGGAGCCGAATTAAATTGTTTATTGCGTTCTAAAACTTCTGTATGTAGTTTTTGATCTACTTTCACACCAAAATTTTCAACCAAAGCTTTTCCAGCTTCATAATCTCCTTCGGATTTGATTCGTTGTATTTCACGCAATAATTGTCCAAACAAATCGTGTAATTTGTCATAGTCAGTGATATTGAAATAGGTTTTTCCGTTACGAGTTAATTTCTCGATTACATTGTCGGCTTTTCCTTTTTCGAAAACCCAAGCACTCACAAACTGACGGTTTCTCATATGTGCTTCTTCAATATTTGCTCCTGGTTCTAAACGAATAAGTTGTGTCATTAGACCATTTCGAATGTAGCTATCATAAGATTCCATTCCCAATTTTTTCCAATCGTCAACCAAACCAAGTTCCTGCAATTTTGGATTATAAACATAATACAATCCTACTAAATCAGCTCTTCCTTCTTCAAGAGTGGAAGCATAACTTTTCAAAGTTTCTTTTGGAGTTCCCACACCAGGATTTATTTGTCCTGAGGCATGACCAATCACTTCGTGCAAAGCAGTATGCATTTTATCTCCCAATTCAGCGTATTTTTCAGCCAAAGTAATTTCTTCAGCATCATTTGCAAATTCTTGCAATCTTCCTTTTCCACCGGCTTTATTATAGGCATCAATGATATTACCTAAAGAAACTGATTTCGAACCGTGTTCGGCACGAATCCAATCTGAGTTTGGTAGGTTTACACCAATAGGCGTTGCAGGGGAAGAATCTCCAGATTCACCGGCTACAACAACAGTTTTATAAGATACACCAACTACATTTTTCTTTTTATTTTCTGGAAGCAAAGGAGAATTATCTTCAAACCATTGGGCGTTTTTAGAAATCACCTCCATTTTTTTAGACATATCAAAATCTTTAATTTGAACGATGCTTTCATACGAACCTCTGTATCCTAATGGATCATTATATACTTCGATGAAGCTGTTAATGTAGTCAATATTTCCATCGGTAGCTTGTGACCAGGCGATGTTGTAATCATCCCAAGTTTTTAAACTTCCCGTTTTGTAATAACTAATAAGCAATCCAATAGCATCGCCTTGCTTTTTGTTTTCAGCAACACTTTGCGCTTTTCCTAACCAGTAAACGATTTTATCAATCGCAGTACCATACATTCCTTTGCTTTTCCATATTTTTTCTTCTAATTGTCCTTTTGAATTACGAACTAATTTAGAATTTAAACCATAAGAATAAGGTCTTTTAGCATCAGGGCTGGTTTTTTTAGCATAGAAATCTTCGACTTCTTTCGCTGTAATTCCTTTGCTATAAAAATTGATTGCTGAACCTTCTAACAATCCTTTTGATTCATCAAGATTTACTTTTTTAGCATCGGCATCATTAAATAGAACAGCTACAATTGCAGGTGCCAAGTTTGTTTTTGTGGCTTTCATTAAACCATTAAAGTAAGCTACAGAAAATGCTGGCTTAATTTTATCATTAGAATAATGATGGTGAATTCCACTGGCAAACCATACTCTTTTTATATAAATTTCAAAGTTTTTCCAATCTTGAGACGATTTGTCACCTTTATAGTTTACATAAATATTCTCGAGAGCTTTACGAATTTTTAAATTGTTTTTATAATGCTGATCCCAACCTATATCACGACCAGAATAGCCTGCTTGAGTCAAATAATACACTAATTTTTGTTCTTTTAGTGTTAGATTTTCCCAACCCGGAATTTGGTAACGCAATACTTTTATGTCGGCAAATTGCTCGACAACGTATTCAAATGGTGCTTTTTCGGTAGTTTTGGAATCAGAAACCTTTATTTGTGCGTTACAAATAAAAGAAAGTCCAACTGTCATAAAAATACCGGCAATTTTAAGTAATTTCATTATTAAAGATTTTTAATTGTTTTATAAATAATATTTTAACAAATATATGTATTCTTTAAACATAACACAAAAATTAACATTTATTTGGAACGAAATCAAACATCACACTAGTATTAATAGGTTTTGCTTTTCAATTATTTTGAATGCAACTTTCTGATATATCGTAATTTAAATTCAAACAATTATAACCATTATAATTAAAAGTATTAAAATTGTAAGAGAATAGTAATTTTATGCTTTTACGTCAGTTAAACGTATTGATAAAATTTCTAACTTTACAACAGAAATTAAACTGTTTATTATGAGAATTTTAAAGTACCTCTTTCTATTATTATTGCTTAGTTTAGTGGCATTATCCATTTTTGTTGCAACACAAAAAGGTAATTTTACTGTAGAAAGAAGTAAAATTATTAATTCGCCAAAATCATCCGTATATAATTACGTAAACGATTATAAAAATTGGAGAGATTGGAATTCATTGGCTACAGAAGATTCTCTCATAAACATAACATATTCAAAAAACACCATTGGTAAGGGCAGTTCATGTTCTTGGAATGGAAAACAAGGAGATGGCGATTTACAAACGACAAATATAAAAGAGAACGACAGCATCATTCAAACGATGAATTTTAATGGCAATTCTGCCGATGTTTCTATGAGTTTCAAAGATACTTTGGGTAAAACGAAAGTATCCTGGAAAGCAAAAGGGAAAATGGGTTTTCTCTTTAAAGTGTTAACGGCTTTTAATGGCGGAGCGGAGAAAATCTTTGGATCTGTGTTTGAAAAAAGTTTAATTAATTTAGACAAGAAACTAGATTATGAAATAAATACCTACTCCGTAAAAGTAAATGGTTTGGTAAACAACCCGGAAACTTTCTATTTGGCACAAACATTTACTAGTGAATTTTCAAAGGTTTCCAAAAATTCCGGAATCGTAATTTCTAAAATTACTACATTCTGTAAAAAAAACAATGTTACAATAAGCGGCAAGCCTTTTGTCATTTATCATACTTATAACACTACTAATGAACTAACTAAAATGTCGGTTTGTATTCCTATAAAAGATCCTATTTTCTTTATCGAAGGAAGCGATATTTCATCGGAGAAACTTCAATCATACCAAGCCGTAAAAACAACCTTGACGGGTGATTATTCCCATACCAAAAAGGCATTGGATAAAACATTGGAATATATTCGGGCAAATTATCTTAATGCAGATAAAGCAATTTCTCATATTGAAATATATTCAATTGGCAGAAATGAAATAAATAATCCTTCGAAATGGATAACCGAAATTTATTTTCCAATACGACAAAAAGCTGTGTCAAAACCAACAGTAGCAGCCCCTAAGCCCACTGAAGAAATTGCTCCGAAACCTAAAGTTGAGAAAGAAATTCCTTCTGAATTCTAATATTTATTAATTGTGATTAAACCTATTTGATAAATTCCATTCTAAACTGATAAATTATAGCTTTGCAAGAAGAAAAGGAATTCATTCAGGAATTATTAAACCCTATGACGCAAAATCAGGCGTTTGAAAAACTCTTGAAAGAATATCAAAAACCTTTATATAATCACATAAGAAATATGGTTATAGACCACGATGATGCTGATGATGTTTTACAAAATACATTTGTAAAAGTGTTCCAATATTTAAATAGATTTAAAGGGGAAAGCAAACTGTTTTCTTGGATGTATCGAATTGCCACCAATGAGGCTTTGACCTTTTTAAATCAAAAAGCAAAAAAAAATGGGATTTCATCAGAAGCATTGCAAAACAAAACTATCGATAATCTGAAAGCAGATGTCTATTTTGATGGAAATGAAATTCAAATAAAATTGCAAAAAGCAATTGTACTATTACCTGAAAAACAACAATTAATCTTCAAAATGAAATATTTTGAAGAACTGAAATACGAAGAAATATCAGAAATTTTGGGAACTTCAGTAGGAGCTTTAAAAGCATCTTATCATCACGCGGTAAAAAAAATAGAAGCTTTTGTTACTACAAATTAAACCTTATGACTTCAATTAAGTCTAACAAATAGTATGAAAACATTTAAACTAGAAAACGAACCAAAAATTAAAACTGGATTTTCGACTCCAGAGAATTACTTTGAGGATTTTTCCGCAAAAATGATGCGACAATTACCTAGAAAGGAACCAAAGATTATTTCGCTTTTTACTAGCAGAAAAACTTGGTTATATACTGCTGCTGCAGCTGTTATGGTTTTGGCATTGACTATTCCATTTTACAATTATTTTTACAGTAATTCGGCAGAAATTGATGATGTAACACTCGAAAATTATATCGCCTATCATTCTACAGTTTCAGATGAAGATTTAGTTAATCTTCTTGACGAAAAGGATATTCAAAAAATTAGTATTGACTTGAATATAGAAGATAAAGCGATAGAAAATGAACTTTCCGGAAACAAAAATTTAGAACAATATTTATTAAATTAATAAAAATGAAAACAAATAAACTACTACTTATTATTGTACTGTTACTTTCGGTTCACTCCTTTGCACAACCGCCTATGGGAGAGAAGAAAGAGCAAATCAAAGCGTTAAAAGTGGGTTTTATTACTAATGAATTATCATTGACACCAGATGAAGCTGCTAAATTTTGGCCTATTTACAATGCTTTTGATGACAAACAGTTTGAATTGAGACATCAAAAAATGAGAGCATTTAAGGATAGAATAGATGATGATTTAGACAAAATGAGCGATAAAGAAGCTTCTGCCCTTCTTGCCCAAATGGAAAGTAACGAAGATGATTTATACCAAATTAGGAAAAAATTTATTGCCAGCCTAAAAGGAATTTTACCTCCAGTAAAAATTATAAAATTGAAAAAGGCCGAAGACGATTTTAACAGAAAATTGCTTCAACAATATCGCGCCAAAGGTCCAAGAAGATAGTTTCCTGGTTTCTCACAATTCAACTACAAACCAAGAAATAGTTAAATCTGTTTCTTGGTTTTTTTATTTAAAATAATCCAAATCATTTTATTTTTATAATATTAAATAAGAAATAATCATCTGTTTTAAAGATACTTATAAGTTAATTTAAACACTACCTTTTACCCATATAATTTATTGGCACAGTAATTGGATAATCAAAATCAAATAACTTAATCTTATAAATTATGAAAACTCAACTACTAGTATTGGCCCTAATAACTTCAGTATTTACAACACAAATGCAAGGGCAAAATAGAACGACTGTAAATGCACTAAATTCTGAAAATGCACTAAATTCTGAAATCAGTGATAATTTAGATTTAAGAGTTGTTGCTTCAATCTTTGGAGATTCAAAAAACCTTCAGGATTTTGAAAGACGATTGAACGATCCAAAATTACAAATATCAAATTTAGATTTGAATAATGATGATCAGGTAGATTATTTACGCGTAATCGAATCAGTGGAGAATAGTACTCACGTCATTATTATACAATCTGTAATTGATCGTGATTTATATCAAGATGTCGCTACCATCGAAGTGGAAAAAGACAGAGACAATGATGTTCATATACAAGTAGTTGGTAACACTTATCTGTATGGTCAAAATTATATTTACGAACCTGAATATTATTATACACCACTAATTTATGCCTCATTTTGGATGTCTAATTATCGTCCTTATTATTCCGCTTGGTCTTGGAATTTTTATCCAAGCTTTTATTATGCCTGGAATCCGTTTCCTATTTTCAGATACCGTTATAATGTCAATAATTGTTTAAATACCTATTATAGTTATAACAATTACAATTATGTAAACTATAGAAGTAGCAATTATGCAGCTAACATATACAATTCAAGACGTTCTAATGGCTATGAAAGACAACATCCTGAATATTCATTTTCAAGAAGAAATTCTCAGGTAAACAATCGTCATGAATTAGACCAAATTAGGAATACAAGAAATGTTGGTTCTAGAAATGAAGTTGGATATTCTAACAACAGAGCCGGATCTCAAAGAGCTAACACTCCGCAAAGAAACGAATCACAAAGAGGTTATTCTCAAAACAGATCCGAATCTCAAAGAGCAAATACTCCGCAAAGAAACGATTCACAAAGAGGTTATTCTCAAAACAGAAACGAATATCCTAGAGTATCAGCGCCACAGAGAACAGAATCGCAAAGAGATTATTCTCAAAACAGAAACGAATATCCTAGAGT
>NZ_JAYWCK010000126.1:0-3793 GCF_043780635.1 Flavobacterium sp. | reverse complement strand
ACTGCTAAAGCTCCAGTCGAATTTTCGATTCCCTGTCCAGATTGCAAAGTAATTTCGTGTAATTCTTCGGCAGATAATTGATAATTAATAGTTGCGTTTTCGATTCCTAAATTTTTTAACGAAATCGATTTCGTAAACAAGGCGTAGTTGTCCATAAATTTGTGTGTTGTGTGTTTAATTTATGCGCGCAAAAGTAGAAATTATTTTTCAGTTAGAATTTTTTTATCTAAACTTTATTATTTTTTCTTTAAAAAATTCATAAATAAAACGCCCCAAGCCACTATTAATAGGAGTCCGCCCACAGGAGTAATAAAACCAATTACTTTAAAGTCAAATGAGGTAAGGTTATTTGTTGCTAATAAGTAAATAGAACCTGAAAAGAAAATTACACCTACAACTACCAAGTAATAGATGGTTTTCTTTGCTTTTTGAGAAAGTTCATTAATCGTTCCAATGAGCACTAAAAATAGGGCGTGATACATTTGATATTTTACTCCAGTTTCAAAAGCAGAAAGCTCTTCAATTGATAAAACTTTTTTCAAAGCGTGTGCGCCAAATGCTCCTAAAATGATAGCTAACATTCCAAAAATTGCTCCTGTAGAAATTATTTTTTTGTCCATTTTTCTTTTTTTTACTATGCAAAAGTATCTCTTTCCTTTCAAAGGCAACTAATTTTAACTATACTTTTTGTTTGCCTTAATTTAAAACATTTTTATTTTTAATCAATTACTATTTGTTATAAATACAACAATAATATATATTTGTGTTATATTTATGTAATTATGAGAAATATTTTAATCATTGGAGCGGGAAGATCGGCTTCTTCGCTAATTCAATATCTTTTAAATAAGTCAGATGAAGAGAATTTGCATCTTGTTATTGGGGATTTATCATTGGAATCAGCTAAAAACAAGATTAATAATCATCCTAACGCGACTGCAATTGCATTGAACGTTTTTGATGAAAATCAAAGGAAAGAGGCTATTCAAAAAGCAGATATTGTGATTTCGATGTTGCCAGCACATCTTCATATTGAGGTTGCCAAGGATTGTATAGTTTATAAAAAAAATATGGCAACGGCTTCATACATCAGTGATGCGATGCAGGAATTAGATGCTTTGGCAAAAGAAAACAACTTGATTTTTATGAATGAAATTGGTCTTGATCCCGGAATTGACCATATGAGTGCGATGAAAGTAATTAATGAAATCAGGAAAAAAGGAGGGAAAATGCTTTTGTTTGAATCCTTTTGTGGCGGATTAGTGGCTCCGGAATCGGATACCAATTTGTGGAATTATAAATTTACCTGGGCGCCACGAAATGTGGTTCTTGCCGGACAAGGCGGCGCAGCAAAATTTCTTCAGGAAGGGACTTATAAATACATACCGTATTGGAATTTATTTCGCAGAACCGAATTTCTTGAAGTAGAAGGTTATGGTAGATTTGAAGCCTATTCTAATAGAGATTCGCTGAAATATCTTGACATTTATGGTTTAGAAAATATTCTTACTTTATACAGAGGAACTATTCGAAGAGTTGGTTTTTCGAAAGCCTGGAATATGTTTGTGCAACTCGGAATGACCGATGACAGCTATGTGATGGAAGATTCCGAGAATATGAATTATAGACAATTCGTAAATTCTTTTTTGCCGTATCATCCAACGGATTCTGTCGAAAGTAAGATGCGTTTGATTTTGAAAATCGATCAGGACGATATTATGTGGGATAAATTGTTGGAACTGGATTTGTTTAACCGCAACAAAAAGGTGGGATTAAAAAATGCATCTCCAGCTCAAATTCTCGAAAAAATCCTTGGAGACAGTTGGACGCTTCAGCCCAAAGACAAAGATATGATTGTAATGTATCATAAATTTGGGCATGAAATAAACGGCAAAAAAGAGCAAATAGATTCTAAAATGGTTTGCATTGGCGAAAACCAAACTTATACTGCTATGGCAAAAACGGTTGGTTTGCCTCTTGCAATGGCAACCTTATTAATATTAAACGGCAAGATTAAAACGCCAGGAGTTCAGCTTCCTATTCGGGAAGAAGTGTATCTTCCTATTTTGAAAGAATTAGAAGAATATGGTGTTGTTTTCAAAGAGGAAGCGGTTCCTTATTTGGGGTATAATCCGGATAAATAATCTAAATAGTTTTAGTTTTAAAATAAATCCGCTCTTTTGAAGCGGATTTATTGTTTTTATATTCTAAAACTATTTCGACATTTCCACAAAATACTTGTAAAACAAAGGAATCGTTTCAATGCCTTTCAAGTAATTAAAAATCCCAAAATGTTCGTTTGGCGAGTGAATGGCGTCGCTATCCAAACCAAATCCCATCAATATCGTTTTGCTTTTGAGTTCCTTTTCGAACAAAGCAACTATTGGAATACTTCCTCCAGAACGTACCGGAATTGCAGGAACTCCAAAGGTTTCAGTATATGCTTTATTAGCGGCTTTGTAGCCAATGCTGTCCGTTGGCGTTACATAACCTTGTCCTCCGTGATGTGGTTTAACTTTTACAGTCACTCCAGCCGGAGCAATGCTGATGAAATGTTTGGTAAACAATTCGGTGATTTCTTCCCAATCTTGGTTCGGGACCAAGCGCATCGAAATTTTGGCGAAAGCCTGACTTGCAATAACTGTTTTGGCTCCTTCGCCAGTGTATCCGCCCCAAATTCCATTGACATCGAGCGTTGGTCTGATGGAATTTCTTTCATTGGTTACATAGCCTTTTTCACCATAAATATCATTTAAGTCCAATGCTTTTTTATAGTTTTCTAAATTGAAAGGTGCTTTGGCCATTTCGGCTCTTTCTTCAAGAGACAAGTCCTGTACTTTATCGTAAAAATCTGGAATGGCAACGTGGTTATTTTCGTCGTGAAGCGAAGCAATCATTTTTGCCAAAACATTAATAGGATTAGCCACTGCACCACCATACAATCCGGAATGCAAGTCGCGATTTGGACCTGTAACTTCAACTTCTACGTAACTCAAACCACGTAATCCCGTCGTAATCGAAGGTTGCTGATTAGAAATCATTCCTGTGTCCGAAATTAAAATCACGTCACATTTTAGTTTTTCTTGATTGCGTTCCACAAACCAACTCAAACTTTTTGAACCAATTTCTTCCTCGCCTTCAATCATAAATTTCACGTTGCAAGGCAAAGTATTGGATTGGACCATATATTCCAATGCTTTTACGTGCATATACATTTGGCCTTTGTCATCACAAGAGCCACGGGCAAAAATCGCTCCTTCGGGATGGATTTCGGTTTTTTTGATAACAGGTTCAAAGGCAGGCGAAGTCCATAATTCGATTGGATCAGCTGGTTGCACGTCGTAATGGCCGTAAACCAAAATGGTTGGTAGATTTGCGTCAATTGTTTTTTCGCCATACACTATGGGGTTTCCGGGCGTGTCACAAATTTCGACAAAATCGCAGCCTGCTTTTTCCAAACTTGCTTTAACGGCATTGGCAGTTTTGATAATGTCTTGGTGGTAAGCGGCATCAGCACTAACGGAAGGAATTTTCAACAATTCGATTAATTCGTTGATAAAACGGTCTTTGTGTTGCTGAACGTATGATTTTATGGTTTCCATAATTTGTTGTTTTTTATAGTTTCAAAAGTACAAAAAAGAGACCGAATATTTTTATCTAAATTGCTTTGAAAGTTGGAAGTTATGCTTATATTTGCACTCACAATTTTGCGGGTATGGTGAAATTGGTAGACATGCCAGACTTAGGATCTGGTGCCGCAAGGCGTGTAGGTTCGAGTCCTATTACCCGCACA
>NZ_JAYWCK010000125.1:0-26920 GCF_043780635.1 Flavobacterium sp. | reverse complement strand
AAATAAGCCCCAATTAGTAATAAAATGGGGCTTTTAGCTATATTTGTACGGGTTAATGGTAGTAAGGCGTTTAAAGCGTTTAAAAATGATACTAGCGATGGTAGTTCAATGGAAGTAAACGGTAGATAAATGCACCTTTTAATTTTGGAGTGTTTTAGACCTTTTTTGTCGTGAAGTATTGATTTTGTTGAGTTTTTCGACATTTTTTATATTACTTACTTATGTATGTTTTATTTTATAGCCCTTATATTTTAAAATTTAAAATTGTAATAATTATTTTATTAGTTTTATCATTCTAATCTAAAAATCAAAATGTTATGAAAAAATTAATTCTGTTATGCTTACTTTTTGTTTTTTCAGGAACTTTTTATGCACAAGATTCTAAAACAAAACAGGAACCAGCTAAAAAAGAAACAACTAAAAAGAAATCAGGTTATGATTACAACAAAGATGTCCCTGTAAAAGCTACGAAAAAAGAGGCAGCTTCTAAATCAACAACTACTTCTAAAGAATCAGTTAAAAAAGAAACTACCAAAAAGAAATCAGGTTATGATTACAACAAAGATGTACCTGTAAAATCTACAAAAAAAGAAACTTCAGCAAAAGCATCTACATCCAAAGAATCAGTTAAAAAACAAACCACCAAATCTAAATCGGGTTATGATTACAACAAAGATGTACCTGTTAAATCTACAAAAAAAGAAACGACTACTAAATCAACTTCAACAAAAGAAACTTCTAAAGCTAAACCAGTAACAAAAAAATCTGAACCAAAACTTAAAGAATCTAATGAAAAAGCACCGAAAACACCAGATAAAGTAACCGGAGAATACAAGGGTAAAAAAGTGTACACCGGTCCTAGAGGAGGAAAATATTATATCAATAAAAACGGGAATAAAACCTATATTGAAGACTAATATTTAACAGAAAAATTAAGCTGTCCAGAAAGTACAATTTTGGGCAGTTTTTTTATACCATAACTTAATACTATGGTAATAGTTTATAAATACATGCCCATCACTCAATATGTATCTTTAGAACTTGAAAACATTATAGATATACTGATAAATGACTTTAAGTTCTACTAATAAAACCATCTTGATTACTCCTTTAAATTGGGGTTTGGGTCACGCTACGCGATGTATCCCGATTATTAAAGCATTACTGGAGAATAATTATATTCCGATTATAGCCTCCGATGGAATTGCGTTAGAGTTATTGCGAAAAGAGTTTCCATACATAAAAACGCTTAAATTACCTTCGTATCAAATTGAATATGCTAAAAACGGCAAGAATTTTAAATGGAAACTATTGCAAAATTTTCCGAAAATGATGAAAGCTGTTCTGAACGAAAAAAAATTGGTCAAAAAATGGGTCAAAAAATACGATATTGGAGGCATTATTTCTGATAACAGATTAGGTGTTTTTAGCAAAAAAGTGCCTTCGGTATTTATCACCCATCAATTAAATGTGATGACGGGAAACACTACTTGGATTACAAGCAAACTGCATCAGCACATTATAAAAAAATACAAAGAATGTTGGGTTCCAGATGTTGGAGAAACTCCAAATTTGACTGGAAAATTAGGTCATTTAGAAAAGGCTGATTTTGAATTAAAATATATTGGCCCTTTGAGCCGAATGCAAAAAAAAGAGACTGCCAAAGTATATGATTTAATGATAATTCTTTCGGGACCTGAACCTCAACGTGGCCTGTTGGAAGAAAAATTGAGAAAAGAAATTCAGAATTATAGCGGTAAGATTGTTTTTATAATGGGAATTATAAAAAGAGTACAAAAAAAGGAACAGATTGAGAATGTCACCTATTACAACTTTATGAATACGCGACAACTCGAACGAACATTTAATGAAAGTGAAATTGTGCTCTGTCGTTCTGGCTACACCTCAATTATGGACTTGGTAAAACTAGAGAAAAAAGCATTTTTTATTCCAACTCCAGGTCAGTTTGAACAAGAATATTTAGCCGAAAAATTAGAAAAAGAAGGTTTGGTTCCTTACGCAAAACAAGATGATTTCAGGATGGAAAATTTATCAGCAATAAACAATTATAAAGGATTAACAGGATTTGTTAACGCTATAGATTGGGCGCTATTATTCGAAGTATTTGAGAAATAAATCAACCTTAATTTTGATATCATTGAAAAACCCGAATTACACTAAATTGGTATAATTCGGGTTTAAATATTCAGGATAAAACAACTCTATAAGTTCAGGTCTTCGTGTTTGTCGTGCTTTATTATTTTGGCATTTACCATAAAATGAACATACTCGGCGATATTAGTGCAATGCTCAGAAATACGTTCCAAATGTTTCAACACAATAACAAGATTAGTTCCAGAAACAACAACTTTTGAATGTGATTTCATTTCTCCAATAATTCCATCTATTGCATCATCCCCTTGCTTCTTGATTGTACTATTCAAAAGAAAAACTTCTCCAATAGTAATTTCGTCACGTGTCAAGTAGCATTCATTAGTTTTTATGGTAATTAGCTCAACTTGTTTGGCCAAATCACCTATTTCAAACTTGGCTATTAAATCGTGTTTGTCTTTAATATTTTTTGCTCTTTTAATAACGCTAACCGCTAAATCACCAATTCGTTCAATCTCATTGCTAATTTGCATTGCTGCCATAATAAAGCGTAAATCTGAAGCCACTGGTTGTTGTAAAGCAAAAATACTTTGACAAATTTCGTCGATTTTTACGTCTAATTTATCAATTTTACTTTCCGTTTTTCTTACTTCTTTTCCTTCAATAGGCTCAGACAGTAATGCTTTTACAGATTCACTTACTTGGTTTTCGGCAAGATTGCCAATTTTAATAATTACGCTTTTTAGTCTTTCTAGTTCTATTTCAAAGTGTGTCATATAATATACGATTTTAGAGATTGGATATGGGATAAAAGATTTTGAATACTAATTATCCGAATCGTCCCGTGATATAATCTTCTGTTTGTTTTTGTTCTGGTTTTGTAAATATAGCATTTGTTTTGCCAATTTCTATTAATTCTCCAAGATAAAAGAATGCTGTATAATCGCTTGTTCTTGCTGCTTGTTGCATATTATGAGTTACAATAATTATAGTGTATTGTTCTTTTAATTCGTGAACTAATTCCTCAATTTTCGAAGTAGAAATTGGATCTAAAGCACTCGCAGGTTCATCCATCAAAATAATGTCTGGGCTTACCGCCAATGTTCTTGCAATACACAAACGCTGTTGTTGCCCACCAGAAAGTCCCATCGCTGAATCGCCTAATCTGTCTTTTACCTCATCCCAAATCGCAGCTTGTCGTAACGAAGTTTCTACAATTTCATCTAATTCATTTTTGGCTTTGATTCCGTTAATTTTAGGACCATAAGCAACATTTTCATAAATAGATTTCGGAAACGGATTTGATTTCTGAAAAACCATCCCAATTTTTTTTCTAATATTAACAACATCTACGTTCTTATCATAAATATCAACCCCTTCAACAAGCATTTGCCCTGTTATTTTTACGCTAGGGATAAGATCATTCATTCTATTGATACATCTCAAAAACGTTGATTTTCCACAACCTGACGGTCCAATTAATGCAGTAACCTTATTTCGTGGAATCTCAAGTGAAATTTCTTTCAATGCCTGCTTTTCTCCGTAGTATAATGATAAATCTTTTACTTCTATTTTTATGTTTTTCATTGTAATTATTGTTAAGTCTAAAATATAAATTATTAGTTAGAATTTTGAATTATTTTGCTTTTCTTCTAATTCTTGATCTAATAATTACCGCAACCAGGTTTAATGATAATGTAAGGATTAACAGTACTAATGTAGTCGCAAATTGTATTGGCATTGTTTTTTCAACATCTGATGATTGAGTTGACATAATATAAATATGATATCCCAAATTCATAAATTGATCGCTCAAAGATTTTGGCAAAGTGGCTAAATAGTAAGCCGCTCCTGTAAACAAAATGGGAGCAACTTCTCCAGCACCTCTGCTTACTGCAAGGATTGTTCCAGTCATAATTCCTGATATTGAACCTGGAAAAACAACGTTTTTTATAGTTTGCCATTTGGTTGCACCTAATGCTAAACTCGCTTCTCTTAATTCCCGAGGAATTGTTTTTAAAGCTTCTTCGACTGAAACGATAATTACGGGAAGCGTTAACAACGACATGGTAAGACTCGCCCAAAGAATATTGGGTTGCGCCCAATGTAATTGGCCACCATTAAAGGTTTTGTCCATACCTGAGCCAACAAATTGGATGAAAAAACCAAGACCAAAAAGTCCAAATATAATAGAAGGTACAACTGCTAATGTTCGAACTGAGAAACGAACTGCCGCAGCAATTTTAGAATTTTCCTTGGCATATTCTGTCAAATAAATTGCTGTTATTGTTCCAAAAGGAACCGCAGCAATCGACATTACAACCACTAAAATAAAGGTCCCTATCAAGGCAGGAAATATCCCTCCTTCGGTCATTCCATTGGTTGGAAAAGAACTTATGAATTCCCAAGAAAATTTCTCGCGACTTTCATAAACAATTATTCCCAATATAATAACCAGAATGGCAACAATCAATAAAACCGCTACTTGAGTGATGCCAACAACCAGCTTTCCTTTTATGTCAACACCCTTTTTTTTGTTGGAAAAAAATTGGTTTCCTGTTTCGTTTATCGTTGTTTCCATAATTATTTACCTTGGAATTTTTTGATTAATCTGCCTTTTACATAAAATTCTGCAACGGCATTTAATGCAAATGAAAAAATGAAAAGCAATGATCCAATAAAAAACAAAACGCTGTAATGGGTTTCTCCAAAAACAGTTTCTGCCATTTCTGCACCAATGGTTGCGGCAAATGTTCGCACACTTTCAAAAGGATTTGCTGATAAAAGAGCTGCGTTTCCTGTTGCCATAAGTGCAATCATAGTTTCACCAAAAACACGGCCAATACCTAAAAGCAATGCGGCAAAAATTCCGGGAGTTGCTGCAGGCAAGATCACAAAAAAAGCAGTTTGCCATTTGCTTGCTCCCAATGCTAAACTTGCTTCGGTATAGGTCTTTGGCACTGCTGATAGTGCATCTTCGGAAATGGTGTAAATAATTGGAATTGCTGCTAATGCCATAGCAACTCCTCCTATAAAAGCATTCAATCTAGAATCGTATCCAAATATATCTTGAAAAAAAGTAGCTAAAACTATCAATGCAAAAAATCCAATTACTACTGATGGAAAAGCAGCAAGCATTTCTATGATAGGTTTTATAATTTCCTTTGTTCTTTTAGAAGCAAAACAAGAGGTATAAAGTGCTGCCAATATAGACAAGGGCCCAGCTATAAGCATTGCAATTATGGTAACTTTTAATGTTCCTATTAGTAACGCTATTAAACCAAATCTTGGGTTATCTGACACAGGAACCCATTCAGTGGTAAAAAAAGTACTCCAGGTTTTGTCTGCACCTTCATTATTTTGCGAAACTTCTTCCGGAGCTTCATTAGATGTAGCTTCAACAGTTGGCTCCGCTTTTACATCACCGTATGTTTCTGGTTTTAAATCCTCTTGGGTTACAGGCTCAGAACCATAAGTTTCAGGCTTTAAATCTTCCTGAGTTACTGGTTCAGACCCATAGGTTTCGGGTTTTAATTCTTCTGCTGGTTCAGAACCGTATGTTTCTGGTTTCAATTCCTCGGTAGGAGTTGAGCCGTAAGATTCTGGTTTTGAATCTGAAGATATTTCTGTTTTTACAGCTTCCTTTTTACCAAAATTAAAAATGGGTAATGACTCTTTAAAAACAAAAACAAAAATTAAAACGATGATTGTAATAGACAGAAAAGCAACCGATGAAATAATTTTCTCTGCAAGAAACTCGGAAAGCCTGAATTGTTTTTTCAGGCTTTCTTTGGTAAAATTATTTTTTAGTGGAAATTGGGAATTCATTGATATTCTTTAAGAATTCATACTTTTTTAAATGCAAAATTATCCCTCACCAGAACCTCTAGTGAGGGATAATGCAAAGTTATTATTTTAAGGGGAAATAACCAGTTTCAACAACTAATTTTTGTCCTTCTGGACTTAATACCCAATCAATAAAATCTTTTGTTTCTCCAGTTGGTTTTTCCCTTAGATACATATACAAGTATCTAGAAATAGGATAGGTTTTATCTTTAATAGTTGCCGCTGAAGGCAAAACTCCTTCGCTTTGAGCATCTTTTTTTACCTTACAGTCTTTAACTCCTTCAGCATAAGCTGCTCCGCCATAGCCAACACTATATTTGTCTTTGTTTACTGCATTTACAATAGCGGCTGTACCTGGCAATGATTGTACATATTTAGAAAAATCTCCTTTAACGACATGCTCTTTAAAGAATTCGAAGGTTCCTGAGCTACTTTCCCTTCCGTACAAACGAATTTTAGCATCATCACCTCCAACTTCTTTCCAATTCGTAATTTTCCCTGAATAAATATTCCCTAATTGTTCTATAGTCAATTCTGAAACCTTGTTTTCTTTATTTAAGAAGACTGACAAACCATCCTTAGCGCAAGCAATTTCTAACACATTTGCTTTATATTTTTCCTTTATCTGATCCATTTCTCCTGGTTTGATGGGACGACTTGCATTTGCAATATCAGTCGAACCATTGATTAGGGCTGCAATACCAACACCCGAACCTCCTCCAGTTACCTGAATGGTCGTTTTAGGATTTTTTTTCATAAATCCTTCAGCCCATTTTTGTGACAAAATCACCAAGGTATCTGAACCTTTCACAGTGATTTTTTTCGATTCGTTAGAGCCACATCCAATTACTATTAAGACTAATAATAGAGTTGCTATTTTTAATTTTGTTGTTTTCATTTTTTTAAAGTTAAATATTTTTATTAAAAGTTAAACTGCGCTTGCAATCTTAACAAATTTCCTTGTTGTCTGTTGTTTTTAAGCGCGCTGTCTTCAAATGTTCTATCTGCAATAACCCATTCTGCAACTAATTCAAATGCTTTGATTGGTTGCCATTCTATACCTAATTCGTAATCTCTTACTATATAACTTCTAGAGTCTTTCTCAAATTTTTTCCCTCCGTCATAATACTGAAACTTTGCGAATGGAAACAATATCATTTTTTTTGTTATATCCCATTTATAGTTCAAAGTTACATAACCTCCTTCTAAATTAGACACATCAACCGTATTAGTAACCTTATCATAACGTGGACCTTTACCAATGTTATATTCTGTTTGAATACCAAATGGTTTTGGATACAAAACAAAGGTAGCTCCAACTCTTTGATCCACTGTATTTAGTCTATTAGGAGTTGTCACTCCTGTCGATAATTCATTGGTGAAAGCCCATTTCCCAGTATAAGCTTGTATTCCTGGCTCTATTATTTGATTCCCAATTACAAAAGGGTAAGTTATCCTGGAAACAACGTGTAAATTCCTATTAGCCTCTGATCTATTTGCAGTTTGCCCATTATATACTCCAAATGCAAACACACCATAATCGCCAGAGCCTTTGTATCCGTCTTTTACTAGCATCGCAAAACGTTCTCTAATTTCAGCTGGAGCCCAATAAAAAAATGCACCTAAATCTCTTTCATTGGCGACAGCACTATTCAAAGCATCGTTACGATCCAATGTCAAACGATTTTGGCTCGATTGCATGTTTTCAAAACCATAGGGCACTTTGCTTTGACCTAACCTAACTCTGAATTCTCTTTTTTTGTCAAAAGAAATGTCAGCATAGGCATCTCTGAGTTGCACAAAATGATTGACTCCCGAACTTGGCGAGCTAGCAAAATCAGGTTGAATATAAACATATACATTAGGATGAACTTGTCCCGAAAATATGATACGAGCTCGTCTTATAAAAAATCCATTGTTAGATTTTGCGTCTGGAGCTGTTGAAGTTGTTCCCCAAGATCTGTCGCATTGATCACAAGACACTTTGTCGTTAGTAGAAAACAATCCGTTGTATCTTACCTGAACATATCCTCGTATTGAAATTTTGTTATACCAAGCCTCTTTTTCGGCTTTCTCTTTATCTAACTTTTCTTTTGAAACTTGCTTTTCCTTTTCCACTTGCTTTTCCTGATTAACGGAATTGATGGAGTCTAAAATACGTACTACTTCTTTTTTGATTTCGTCTTTCTTTACCTCTTGTGCTTTTGCAACAAATGCGCCTAATAATAAAAACACCAATATTATTTTTTTCATTCTCGGTTGATTTGATTAATATTTGGTGCAAAGGTGATGAGCCAATGTTAAGTTAATGTTAACTCAATGTTATTTAGATGATAATTTAATGTTAATAGGTTATTTCTTAGTTAAATCTAAAATCATTTTTACGGAGAAAAGTCACATAATAACCTCATAATTAACTATTTAAAAAAAACACAATTTAAACATCACGAAAAGTTTAATTTAGTTTTTGAAATAACATAATTAGACTCATGATCTATACCAAATTCAATCTCAACAATTGACAAATAGAATAAAGAACTTCCCAATTATGAAGCAAATAACAAAAGAAACTGTAGTGATTAATAATGAAAAAAGATCTTATTTATCAAACCATATGCTAGCACCGTATCAAATTCATCAGCAAAATAAACTAACAATGAAAACGTATAAAAATAAAAACAGCATCAAAAACGTTTTTGATGCTGTTTTATTTATTTAAAATTATCTAATAATCTATATCGATTATTTGTGGGTAGTCATATTATTTTACTGGAAAATATCCTGTTTCAACTACTAGTTTTTGTCCTTCTGGACTTAAAATCCAATCAACAAAAGCTTTAATCTCTCCTGTTGGTTTTGATTTCAAATACATATACAAGTATCTTGTAATTGGATAAGTATGATTTTTAATTGTAGCTGCTGTTGGCAAAACTGCAGGACTTTTGTCATCTTTCTTTACAGCACAATCTTTTACTCCTTCAGCATAAGCAGCTCCGCCATACCCAATGGCATATTTATCTTTTTTCACTGCATTCACAATAGCGGCAGTTCCAGGCAAAGTTTGACAGCTTGGAGAATAATCTGTTTTCACTACGTTGTCTTTAAAGAAACCGAAAGTTCCAGAACTACTTTCTCTGCCGTATAATCTAATTCCCGCATCAACTCCACCAACTTCTTTCCAGTTAGTAATTTTTCCGGCGAAAATTAATCCAATTTGTTTTACTGTAAGTTCAGAAACTCCGTTGGCTTTATTAAGATAAACTGACAAGCCATCTTTAGCGCAGGCAATTTCAACTCCTAGAGTATTATATCTTGCTTTCAACTTATTAACTTCAGAAGCTTTTATAGGACGACTTGCATTTGCAATATCTGTAGAACCGTTAATCAAGGCAGCAATTCCAACTCCTGATCCGCCACCTGTAACTTGAATTGAAGCATTTGGATGACTCTTCATATACACTTCAGCCCATTTTTGTGACAAAATAACCAAAGTATCTGAACCCTTTACTGTGATTTTTTCTATAGCAGTAAAAGAAAATCCTATTGTCATTACGACTAATAAAATTGTTGCAATTTTTAAATTTTTCATTTTCATTTTTTTATTTTTATTTTTTTATACCTAATTTATTAAAAAGAAGCTTGTAATCTAAGTGTGAAAGTATTATCGTGTTTATCTTGTTTGTAATCTGCTCCTGCATTTTGCGATTTTTCATTAATTGGCATTGTATAACTAGCCATTAATTTAATATTTGTATTATAGTAATACTGCCATGCATATGTCCAGTTATTGTATTTTAGATCATCTTTCTTAGTAACGGCATCTCCAGACAATTTTGTGTTTGGATCAAAACTATCAAACCTCAAAGAAGCTTCATTACTCTTGCCTACATTTTTAACTAATGAAATATAACATCCTTCAACATTTCTTACTTTATTGGCATTGAACAAAGTATTAACTTGAGCAGTATTGGTTGTTCCAGAATAAGTACCTCTAATGTATTCCCCTTTTAAAGACATTCCTCCAAGGAAATCATAATATACTTGCATCTCGGCACCAAACAATTCTTTTTTCAATTTTTCACCTACAATAGGAGTAAATAGATTATTATTCACATCAGAAAACACTGTTGGCGGTGTTGTTTGAGCAATTACCGTAGTAGTCCCAAGATAAGTATGACCTCCAAAATCTATACCTAACCCTTTGCTAGGAATTTTGAAAGAATAAACCGCTCTTGCCATTATATCTTTTGCATTATCAACGTCTTTTGATTGATTAGCTAAAGCTCCTTGCCCAAAGTTACCGTTAAATACAGCAACTTGAACTTTTAAAGGAAAATTAAACTTTGTAACAAAATCAGCCTCTAATTTTGCCCCTTGATCTCTTTCTGACGGATACAGCGTTCTTGTCATCAAAGATCTTTCGGCAAATTCTCTTGACGCTGAAGAATATTCTACCTCATAAGTTAGTCTATTAAATTGACCCACAGTTAAAGAAAAAGTATTAAGCCAACGGTCATTCAACTGAACATAAGCGTCTTTCAATGTAACTTGATGTACTTCAAAGTTTGGACACAACACAAAGTTTACGCCATCAATAGGTTTATAAGTAAATTTAACCCTTGCTCTTCTAATATAGAATGAATTGTCTTCATAAGATGTTCCAGAAGGGACTAGTATACCGTGTTGCCCCCCGTCAGAAGCCCAGTAATCGTACATTTCGTATTGTGCTTGTATATAACCCGTAATTTTAATTTTTGATATTTCATCAAGAATAGATTCTGCAGCAGACAATCTTTCGTCTAATCCTGAGACTCTCATTGAATGTTCGTCTACTATTTGTTTTAATGAATCGATACTTACTGTTTTAATAGTATCATTTTCAACCTCTTGTGCTTTGGCCATAAATGCGCCTAATAATAAAAACGCTAATGTGATTTTTTTCATTCTTAGTTGTGTTGATTAATTTATTGGTGCAAATGTCCAACTACAATGTTAAGATAACGTTAACTCCGTATTAATCAAATGTTATTTTAATGTTAAACAGAATATTATTGTTAATTTATAGTTAAAAATTTAGTTTTTATCTTACACTATTTACTTTTAGAATAGAAAGATTTAATGGGGGAAACCCTTTGATTCCTTATCTTACCTACGAAATGGAATTTTACTATATAGAATTTTTGTAAAAATAAAAAAGCCTGTAAAAAATAAATTTTTACAGGCTTAAAGGTATTAAAAAATATTTAATTTTTGATAACTCTAACTGATTTGCTGATGTTGCCTTGTTTTAAAACTACAATATAAACTCCTGAAGTATACCCATTACCAATTTCTTGATTGTTGATTTCTTCATATTTTACATTACGAGATTCTAATAATCTACCTGTAAGATCGTAAGCTGCAACTTTTACATTTTCATCACTAGATGAGAAGTAATTAAGTTTGAAACTGTTTGCAGATGGATTTGGATATACAACTAAAGAAAATTCTGAACTTGCTATGAAATTATCGGTTCCAAGACTAGCATCAGTAAAATCAGCACCTGTCAAAGCTATAGAACTTGCTGCTGGTCTGTAATCTAAATTAGTATATATACTCCCGTCTGCCGTGTTGTATGGCAATGTCAAGATTCCTGCATTTGTAATTGGAGTTGATAAACCCGTATTATTGGATGCGTTAAACCAGGTAGCAATGTTAAAACTTGCGTTGTGTGTACCTGTGGTGCTTATTTGAACAATTTTGGCGGTGGTTGTTATTCCAGCTAAAATGTTGCTCTTGAAAACCAATTGGCCACTTACAGCATTAGCCTCTGCAGCTCCATTGGCAGCCGTTCCGGAATTATCAATATGCAAACCTTCTAAATAATCCATAAATATGGAATTGAAGATTTTTAATTTCGTGTTCTTTCTTAAACGAGCAGCTCTTTTGTAAGCTCCTGCTGGCATTGTTCCTCCGTTTGCCAAAGTTGATCTGTATGCTGGCCCTATCATTGTACAGTTAGAAAAAATAGCACTTGTAATTGGAGCTGAACTATCTCCAGTGGCATTATTATCAGATTCAAATCCTTCTGATGTTGAAACTAATGGATTATCAGCAATGTTTGGGTCTCTTACTCCTAAACAAAATTGAACACTCCCGCTAAATCCATTATCAGTATCAAAATCATCATCAAGTCCTCTAAAGGCTACAAGGTGTTTACAGTTTACCGCTCCACCAAACCATTCGAATGAATCATCATTGGCATTGGATACTTGAACATAATCTATCGTTGTTCCTCTACCAACAGCTCCGAAAGTCAAACCGTTTATTTCCTGGTTTGCAGCATAAACATAACCTCCATATTCTATTCGAACATATTGTAATGTTCCAGAATTGTCATTGTCATCTGGTGTTAAACCTCCTCCAAATTGAGTGTCTGCACTTGCAGCAATACCTTCAATATTGTTTACACCATTATTAATATTGTAAGAACCTTTACCAAGTAAAACAACACCTCCCCAATCGCCTTTGTTTCTTGAACCTACTGCGTTATCAGAGGTGAAAACAATTGGGCTTGTTGCAGTTCCTATTGCCATAACTTTGGCTCCTTTGGTTACAAACAAACCAGCTCCTGTAGCTGTATGGTCCGCACGGATAACTACGCCTGGCTCGATGGTAAGGGTAGCATTGTTTTTTACATAAATTTGACCTTTAAGGTAGTAGGTATTTCCTGCTGTCCAAGCGGTATTTGTTGTGATACTTGCCGTTACATCTACATTTGGTGTAGGATATACAGCATTTTGTGGGTCGTAGTTTGTCCAAGAATCTGTCCACATTGCAGCTGGAGCTGGTGCAAATGCACCTCTATAGCTAGTTGCAGTAATTTGTGAAAAGCTTGTAAGCCCTGCTAATAAAAGCATCGATAAAAAGTAAAATTTCTTCATTGTGTTTTTTATAAGTTATTAAGCAAAACTAGACTTGATATGTAATTTCAAGGTTATCTAAATAATATTGAAATGTCATTATTAAGTTACCTAATTGTTAACTTCATAAAGAATCTAGAAATCAATCTAAAGAGCAGCCTCCATTTTCTTTTAGAAAAATAATTAAACAAACTCTTAAATAAAAAAACCTTGAAGTTAGACTTCAAGGTTATCAATAATTATAGTGTTTTAAAGAGTTTTAATAAATCAATTCCTTTAAAAATTATAATATATCCCTAATGAAAGTGTTGGTCCAAATTTTGTTTTCCAAACAAGATCATCTTCTTGACTGTTGTATCCATTTTTGTTTTGAGAATCTCCGGTGAAAACTTTGTTCACAAATGCAGAAAATCCTGTAATTTCTGTTGTTCCAGACAAATCATTATTTTGGTAAAAATCCAGATCCTGAGCTAGTGCATTCTGAACATTAAATCTAAATTCCAATTTGTCTTTAAAAAAGAATTTGGCCAATTGTAAATCTAATAATGTTCTGCTTTTTTCCCAAAATGCAGGAGTTTCATCTCCTTGAACTTGGTTTCCGTGAATGGCAATTCTGTTGCCAATTCTATTCATATTTGCCGAAAAAGACCATCCTAATTCTTTATTCATATATTGAAGACCCGCATTAAAAACATAAGGGGACTGACCCTGCAAAGGCGTATCTACAAGTGTAACTGAACTAACTAAATTAGAAATATCAACTTTGGAACGAATGATGGCCAAATTTGTAAAAAGGGTTAAATCATTTAGAGTTTTAGAGTTTTCTGAACCAAACATAGAACTTAACAAAGTTCTGTACTCTATCTCCATTCCATAATTTGTTCCAGATAGAGCGTTTTTGTATTGATTTGAGTTATTAGCTTGCGCTTGTAATTCTATCGGATTTGTAAAATCTTTATAGAATGCTGAAACAGAAAATAACTGCGCTTTCCCCGGGAAAAATTCGTATCTTAAATCCGCATTAACAATTTCTGTGATTTTCAATGTTGGATCTCCAGAAGTATTCATTCTTGTAGCATTATCATAAAACAGAAAAGGCGCCAATTCTCTAAATTCTGGTCGATTAACCGTTTTTGAGGCACTCAATCTAAGATTTTGTTTTTTTGTAAGACTATAAATAATATTCACCGATGGTAAAAAATCAAGCTGAGTATCATCTACTGAGACAGGTTCTCCTGCGTCTGATTTGGAATGTAATTGTTGAGAATAATTTTCTAATCGAGCTCCCCAAACTAATCTTAACTTATTGAAAATATTGTCTATCATCAAATAGCCGGCGTCTAAATTCGATTCGGCAGTATAGCTGTCATTCCCTTTTGTACCGTCGAACAGTGTTAATCCACTTAATTTTGGTCCCAAAATCCCCATATTTGCAGCGTTAAAAATGGTAGCATTGGTTTGCGTAGGTATGGCCGATGAAAAAGTCGAATCTCCAAAGTTTACACCTCCTATTTTTCCATTAAAAGGAATATATCCTAATTGTCTTGCCGCGAAATTTCTATTTCTTGATTGTGTAATTCCACCTATTTTTATGTCTGTGGTGTACCCTTTTGGGAAATTAAATTTCTTGCTAATATCAACTTTTGTGCTATAAATGTCTTCTTTATTATCTTGTGTATAAATAGAACCTGGATAGTCAGCTCCAACATTATTTATAGAAAAATTGGCCGTAGGTGTTGATTGGGTTCCGTCATCAAATTTTATGTATACATAGGTATTACGTCTTTCACTTGGCACAAGCCTGCTTACATCACTAAAAGAGCCTACCCAATTTATTTTTATCTTGCTCTTTGGTAAAAAATGTTCTCCTGCCAATTGACCTGTATAAATATTATTTTTGATATAAAGTCTGTTGGTTTGACTAAGCCATAATGGGTCGCTTTCTTGACTTAAACTACCATTTCTATCCATCACCCTACTTTCTGAACTAATACTATATAAGTTTTTGAAACTAAAAGAGTTATTGGTATTTAATTTCAAGGCTAAATTTACAATAGCACCCGAAAGTTTTTGTACATTGTAGGTTTGGTCTAATTGATTCGTTACTACTACACCAGGTGCATCATAGGTCTTTCTGAAGGTTTCATTGTAATTATTCGTAACACTGTTCGAAAGGGAAACAACTAACCCCAAACTTTCGTCACCATTAAATTTAAAATATCTTCCTAGTGTATATTGAAAACTAGTATTTGGGTTAAATTTTTTGTTGTCCAAATTCCAATCCGTTTGATAATTCTTTGCCAAAGCTGCTATTTGTTGAATGCTGCTTTCTGTTTTTGTACTCTGCAGTGCTTGAAAAGTGGCAACATTAGGAAAATAAGAAGGCAATGCTGATTTTATATCTTTAGAATAAAGTTGGTTTTTACCTGTTGTAATGGTATTATATCCTGTTCCTATAGCAATTGTTTGAAAGTTTTTATCCGGCGTTGCCTTAGTGGTAATCTCTATAACTCCTCCAGCAAATTCGCCTGGTAAATCTGGGGTTGCTGTTTTGTTAATAACCAAGTTGTCAATCATATTGGCAGGAAATATGTCAAAAGAAAAAGCTTTTCGGTCTGGCTCTGTACTTGGAAGTGGAGCACCATTCAAATAAGTAGTGTTGTATCTGTCGTTCAAACCACGAATAATAACGAATTTATTGTTCTGAATACTTGCGCCACTAATACGTTTCAACACATCCGACGCAGTTTTGTCTGGAGTTCTTTTGATGCTTTCGGCAGATATTCCGTCAGAAACTCTAACGCTGTTTTTTTGCATTGTCAAAAGCGATTTTACAGATTCTGCCTTGGCTTTAACGGTTTTTACAACAACCTCATCAAGAACACCATTCATTTCAGCTAAAGAAACAGTTAATACCGTAGCCTCCTTATCTATAACTTCAACCTCAGAAATTATTTTTGTTGAAAATGAAAATAACGAAAATTGTAAATCATATTTTCCGGCTTGCATTTTTCTAAAGCTAAATTTTCCTTCTGCATCTGTAGTAGTGGCTAATTTTGTTCCTACTATTGAAACAAGAACGCCTGGTAATGGTTTTCCTGTAGATTCTTCTATAACGGTTCCTTTAATAATGGAAGATTCATCTATATTATTTGAGGTGGAAGAAGAAATTTTTGCTTCTGCAACGTTAGAAACTGTACTTTCTGCAATATCAGAATTTTGAGAAAATACAGAGGAAACAAAAAATAAAAAGGAGATAAGGAAAGATAATTTCATTGAAATATTATTGATTAAAAACTCTAAAATATTGCAACAAAAGTACTTTTTAAGAAAATCTTGAATGTTAAATATAGATTAACAAATTCTTACAAAATAATCCATAAGTTAACTTATTGTAAGCTAAACTATAATTTTTCGTAAAATACCTTTCCTAAATTAATTCCTGATGATAGTTGAAGTTTTAACGATAATTTTCCAAATTAAAAAAAAGATGACAAGTGAGGTTATTCATCATTTGAAAACATTTCACAAAAAAACTCGGTCAAAATAAATTAAACGAGTTTTCTTAGAAATATTTTAAAATTAAAAAAAGGTTGTTTTACCTGTTTTTAGTACAATTAATCTATTATTTCCAAATTGTCCTGTTGGAATTTTTTTAGCGTAAAGGAAAATTCTGAACCAATCCCAAATTCACTTTCTACATATATCTTTTCTTTGTGGGCTTCAATTATATGTTTTACAATAGCGAGACCTAGACCAGAACCGCCTTCTGAACGTGAACCACTTTTATCTACACGATAAAAACGCTCAAAAAGTCGTGGAATGTTTTGTCTCTCAATCCCTTCCCCATTGTCACTTATTCGAATAAGCACTTTTTTCTTAGTCAAATTAATCACACTGACTTCGGTTAAACCACCTTCTTTACCATACTTAATGGAATTCACAATCAAGTTTTCGAGGACTTGCTGAATTTTGTCTTTGTCTCCTTTTACAAAAATGGGTTGAATATGATAATTATCGAATGCCAAAGTAATTTTCTTTTTGTCGGCTTTCATTTCTAATAAATCAAAAACGTTTTGAATCAGTTCGACAATATCGAATTCAGAAAATTCCAAATTCAAATCACCCACTTCAAGTTTGGTTATCATATCTAAATCTTCTACAATATAGATTAATCGTTCGACTCCTTTTTCGGCACGTTTCAAATATTTTTTTCGAATGGTTTTATCTTCCATCGCGCCATCAATAAGAGTAGATAAATAACCTTGTACGGTAAACAATGGTGTTTTTAATTCGTGAGAAACATTCCCCAAGAATTCTCTACGGTATTCTTCCCGCACTTTAAGCATTTCGATTTCCAGTTTCTTGTCAGTGGCAAACTTTTTAACTTCTCTGGTCAACGCTTCCATATCAGTTGTTATGGGTTGGTTTATAAAAGTACTGGATTCTAATAATGATATGTCATCATAGATTTTTTTTACCCTTCGATAAATAAATCGTTCCACCCGATATTGAATAACAAGGAATGAAAATATATAAATTATGACAATAAAAACAAGTCCAAAAGAAAGTATTGTTTTTAAAGGAAATTTGAACATCACTTTTGCCAATACTATTGCAAAAAACGCGGCAAAAAGGCTGATGTATAATGCAGAAATTACGGCAAACTTATAGGTTTTTCTAAAACTTATTTTCATTCTTTATATGATTTGCATTTAGTGCAAACATAACATTAAACCTCGAATTTATAACCAACTCCTTTTATGGTTTTGAAAAAATCTTCGCCAATTTTCTCCCGAAGCTTCCTGATATGAACATCTATAGTTCTTCCGCCTACAACAACTTCATTGCCCCAGACTTTGTCAAGAATTTCATCGCGTTTGAATACTTTTCCAGGTTTTGATGCCAATAAATAAAACAATTCAAACTCTTTTCGAGGTAAAGCAATTACAATATCGTCTTTTATGATTTTATATTCTTCGCGGTTTATTTCGATTCCACCTACATTTAGCGTTTCGCTATTTTTTTCCTGTTCTTTCAATCTGCGCAATAAAGCTTTAACTTTACTAACCAATAATTTTGGCTTAATTGGTTTAGTAATATAATCGTCTGCGCCGGCATCAAAACCTGCCATTTGTGAATAATCTTCGCTTCTGGCGGTCAAAAAAGTAATGATTACATTATTCAATTCAGGGATTTTTCTAATAATTTCACAAGCTTCCATTCCGTCCATTTCTGGCATCATTACATCCATAATAATGAGATCTGGCACTTCTTTTTTAGCTTTTATTATGGCTTCTTTTCCATTTGAAGCCGTGATGATCTGATAGCCTTCTTGAGAAAGATTATAACCAACTATTTCTAAAATATCTGGTTCATCGTCAACTAATAGAATCTTGGTATTTCGTTTTTTCATAATAGCACAATACTGCTTTTGGTTTGTAAAGGTAAATATAAAACAAAACCATTGAACGTATTAACCAATTTATAATAAGTTAACGATTTGGTAATACATTCAAAACAAATTAGTAACACAGAAATAAAAGTTCTACTGCTATTTTGTAAAAAAGCTTTGCAGTTATAAGAAAAAAGAATGCAGATTTAATAGATAGCCAAGTCAATAATTCTTATAAAACTAATTTAAAAATTCAAAGATTTAATTTCAAAACCTTATTATTAAAATAAATCTCAACTTGTGTTTTTCCAAAGCAAATCATGTTCATCTGTGTGTTGTTTTTGTTAATTTTCTTATAAATATTCCTCGTAAACGCAATTTTATTTATTTTGGTATACAATTTGAAATGTTTTTTTATATCTTTACTATTCCAAATCGAAATGATGGCAAAAAATTACTTTTATATTATTACTTTATTGGTTTTGTTCTTCTCTATGAGCACCTCAGCTCAAGAAGCAAAGCAAACCGCTAAACTTCAAGAAACTTCAATCATTGAAGGTTTAAACTTGTACCCAAACCCTGTTAGCAATGGTAAAGTATATATTACTTCAAAAAATGACTTGGAAAAGGAAATAATCATTTTTGATGTTTTGGGTAAAAAAGTACTTCAAACAACAATAAGTTCAAAAGAACTTGGCATTTCTAATCTGTCTCCAGGCGTTTACATTATTAAAATAAACGAAGGTGATGCCACTGCAACTAGAAAATTAATAGTCAGATAGTTGTATTTCTGAAAACAGAAAATCTGATAACTAAAAATCAATATACAATAAATAAATAATCACATATTTTTCTAAAACTCCAATTGTAAAGTTGGAGTTTTTTTTTGGATCATTACGAATAATAGTCGGAACTTTTTTACAAATAGCCGATGAAATGCAAATTAAATGGGTCAAAACGTTACATTTTTTTTAAATTTTATTTTTTTTTAAGAAAATACTCATTATATTTGTTACTCAATTTTAAATTCACCCCAAATGAAAAAATTTTACACATTACCTATTATTTTATTGGCTTTTTTGTCTTTTGGACAAACACCAATTAGCCTGATTGGAGTAAACGTTCCTTATAGTGAAGACTTTAACGGAATGGGTTCAACTCAAACTGATTTTATTCCTGGATGGACTGCAATTAATGTTGCTAATGGAGCAACGCTAACAATGGCAGTCACTGATGGCTCAGCAAGTGTTGGAAATGTTTACAATGTTGGTGCAGTTGGCTCTGAAGAAAGATCTTTTGGTACTTTGGCAGATGTCTCTATCGTTCCTGCAATTGGCGCAGTATTTACTAATAATACTGGAGGTACTGTTTCGAAAATTGCAATTCAGACTAGAATGGAGCAGTGGAAAGAATCTGACAATACTGGTATAAATGAGACTGTAGCTTTTTCTTATAGTTTAGATGCTACAAGTTTAAACACAGGAACTTGGACTACTGTATCTGCTTTGGATTTAAAAGAGAAATTAACCGCTGCAACTACTAATCTTGCTGTTAATGGAAATTTATTAGCAAATTACACAAATCTGGCTAACATAATTACTGGATTGAATTGGACTAACGGAACAAATCTATGGATTAAATGGATGGACGTTAATGATGCCGGAAGCAATGGATTATATGCAATTGATAATTTTACCATTAGTGTTAGTGAAGCTACTTTAGGACTTAAGCAAAACACAATTACTGGTTTAAATATGTATCCAAATCCAGTCTCTAATGGCACTTTATATATCACTTCTAATAGTAGTGAAGAAAAAAAGGTTTCAGTTTATGATGTTTTAGGGAAACAAATTTTAGAGTCTAAAACTTCAAATAATGCTGTAAATGTTTCTACACTAAATAGCGGTGCTTACATTGTAAAAATCACCGAAAGTGGAAAAACAGATACGAGAAAATTAATTGTTCAATAATAAATTACGGTATATTTTCTAAAAACTCCAATTGTAAAGTTGGAGTTTTTTTTATTTAATTACTTTTGCATAAAAACAATTCTTGATTCCTACTCCTGACATATTTTCCATTTCGAGCCAAAAGCAATTTGAAAAAATAGCGCTCAAGACATTTCGTTTTCAATACCAAAACAACTTGGTCTATCGAGAATTTTGCGATTTTCTGAAAACCGATATTCAGAAAGTAAAATCATTGGAGCAACTTCCGTTTTTACCTATTCAGTTTTTTAAAAGTCATCACGTGGTTTCCAAT
The DNA here is from genome assembly GCF_043780635.1 of Flavobacterium sp. Taxonomy (GTDB): domain Bacteria; phylum Bacteroidota; class Bacteroidia; order Flavobacteriales; family Flavobacteriaceae; genus Flavobacterium. Next base: position 6,403 of record NZ_JAYWCK010000125.1, on the reverse strand, counting down.
AAAAATCCAGTTGAGGAAACCTTTACCAGCAGCGGAACGACCGGAATGGCAACCAGCAAGCATTTGGTTACCGATGTTTCCCTATATGAAGAAAGTTATCGAAAAGGTTTTTCTCAATTCTATGGCAATATTGAAGATTACGTGGTTTTGGCTTTGCTTCCATCTTATTTGGAGCGGGAAGGTTCGTCCTTGATTTATATGGTCGAAGATTTAATCCAAAAGACCAACAATCCCGAAAGTGGTTTTTATCTGCACAATCACGAGCAACTAATCGAAAAACTAACCCGATTGGATTCTTCTGGTCAAAACGTGATTTTGATAGGCGTCACTTATGCTTTGTTGGATTTAATCGAGAAACATCCGTTCCAATTGCAAAATACCATTATTATGGAAACAGGTGGAATGAAAGGCCGCAGAAAAGAAATGATTCGGGAAGAATTGCACGAACAACTTTGCCAAGGTTTTGGCGTCACATCCATACATTCTGAATATGGAATGACTGAATTGTTGTCGCAAGCTTATTCGTTGGGAAATGGCGTGTTTGAATGCCCTTCCTGGATGCAAATCCTCGTTCGCGACACTGGAGATGCTTTGACTTATGTTGCTGAAGGAAAAACGGGCGGAATCAATGTGATAGATTTGGCCAATATTAATTCCTGTTCGTTTATCGCCACGCAGGATTTGGGCAAAAAAAATCCCAAACAACCTGCCTGCCGGCAGGCAGGCTCTTTCGAGGTATTGGGACGTTTTGATAATTCTGATATTCGAGGTTGTAATTTGATGGTTATTTAACCCGAATCACAAAATAGTTTTTCTTTCCGCTTTGCAATAATAAAAACTGGTTATTGATTAATTCTTTGGTAGAAAGCACGAATTCTTCGGTTACTTTTTCTTTGTTTACCGAAATTGAATTGGCAATCAAGGCTCGTCTTGCTTCACCATTTGATTTTAGAAATCCAGTTTTCACGTTTAAAATTTCCACAATATTGATTCCTGCTTCAATTTCACTTCTGTTGATTTCCGCTTGTGGAACACCATCAAAAACATCTAAGAAAGTAGCTTCATCCAATTGTTTTAAATCATCCGAAGTCGAATTCCCAAACAAGATATTCGACGCTTTTATGGCGTTTTCCAAGTCTTCCTTGGAATGAACCATAACCGTAATTTCCTCAGCCAAACGCTTTTGCAATAAACGCAAATGCGGAGCTTCTCTATGTTTCTCGATCAAATCCTGAATTTCATCTTTCGATAAAAAAGTAAAAATCTTGATATATTTTTCAGCATCAACATCCGAAGTGTTCAACCAATATTGGTAAAATTTATAAGGTGAAGTTCTGGCTGAATCCAACCAGATATTCCCACCTTCGGATTTTCCAAATTTTGTTCCATCTGCTTTTGTAATCAAAGGACAAGTCAATGCGTATGCTTTTCCGCCAGCTATTCTTCGTACTAATTCGGTTCCGGTGGTGATATTTCCCCATTGATCACTTCCACCCATTTGTAGCGTACATTTTTTCTCTCTGTACAAATGTAAAAAGTCATATCCTTGAACCAATTGATACGTAAACTCAGTGAAAGACATTCCTTCGGCAGCTTCAGAAGACAAACGTTTCTTTACAGAATCTTTCGCCATCATATAATTTACGGTGATATGTTTGCCGACATCGCGAATGAAATCCAGAAAAGAAAAATCTTTCATCCAGTCGTAATTATTCACCAATTCCGCCGCATTTGGTGCATCGGATGTAAAATCTAAAAATCGGGACAATTGTCCTTTTATGGCTTCTTGATTGTGTCGCAAAGTAGTTTCGTCCAATAAATTTCTTTCGTTCGATTTCCCTGAAGGATCCCCAATCATTCCTGTCGCACCACCCACTAATGCTAATGGTTTATGGCCGGATAATTGAAAATGCTTCAATAACATTACACCTACTAAATGTCCGATATGCAATGAATCGGCAGTTGGGTCAATTCCCACGTATGCCACGCGCATTTGTTCCATCAAATGTTCTTCTGTGCCGGGCATAACATCGTGGAGCATTCCTCTCCAAGTGACTTCTTCAATAAAATTCTTCATCTTTTTAATCAATTTGCGCAAAGATAAAATTTAAAGTTGATTCGGTTAATTGTTTATTCGGTTAATTGAGAAAATAATTCGCAATTCATAACTCCTATTTCGTAAATTCGCAGGATGGTTTTAGTCACGGGAGGAACAGGATTAGTCGGCGCACATTTAGTACTTCATTTAATTGAAAATGGAGAAAATGTCCGTGCTATTTATCGAAATTTGGAATCCATTCAAAAGACAAAAGATCTTTTTTTACTTTACAAAAAGGAAAATTTATTCGAAAAAATAGACTGGATTCAAGCCGATGTTATTGATGTTCCATCCTTGGAAATTGCATTTGAAAACGTAGAATACGTTTATCATTGTGCTGCCTTGATTTCGTTTAACCCAAAGGATGAGGATTTACTTCGAAAAATCAACATCGAAGGAACAGCAAATATCGTCAATTTTTGCGTTGCCAAAGCCGTAAAAAAACTCTGTTTTGTGAGTTCTATTGCAGCACTTGGCGATTTGAAGGAAAACGAAAAAATCATTACCGAAGAAGCGGAATGGAATCCCGAGAAGCCACATAGCGATTACGCAATTTCTAAATATGGCGCCGAAATGGAAATTTGGAGAGGACAACAGGAAGGTTTAAATTCGGTAATTATTAATCCCGGTGTTATTCTTGGCCCAACTATTTGGGAACAAGGAAGTGGAATTCTTTTTAAGAGAATCGAAAAAGGTTTTCCTTTTTATACCAAAGGAATGACGGGATTTATTGCCGTGACTGATGTTGTTAAAATTGCAGTAGAATTGATGAAAAGCGATTTAATAAATGAAAGATTTACACTCATTGCTCAGAATATGGTCTTCCGAGATTTGTTTAATTCAATTGCTGACGCCTTAAATGTAAAAAGACCCGCAATTTATGCAAGTCCTTTATTAATAGAAATTTTTTGGAGAATAGATTGGTTTCTGTCAATAATTTTCAGGTGGAAAAGAAAGTTAAATCCAGCTACTGCCAAATCTTCTTATTCTAAAAATTTATATTCTAATGAAAAAATTAAAAAAACTTTAGGGACAGAATTTATAGATATTCATACTTATATAAAAGAAATTTCAAGTTTACGGTCTTAATTTTCTTTCTTTAACCTTCTTAATTGAATCAGCTTCTTTTGCAGTTTTAAGTTCTTTCTTTACCTTTTTGATGGAATCAGCTTCTCTTTTTATTTTCAGCTTTTCTTTCTTCTTTTTTAGTAAATCATCTTTCTTTTTTTTGTTCTTAATCAACGTTTCAACAAGAGATTTATTTTTATCCAATCGCGCCTTCATTTTTTCAAACATTTTATTATACTCTTCAGAATCAGCTGCATAGTAGATATTACTTTGGGCAAATTGAATGCTGTCAATTTTATATTTTTTAAAGATATAATCGTTTGCATTTATATTAAATGTATCCAAAGAAGTTGGATTTTGAATTTTTATAGCCTCTAAAAGCGATAAATCATACATAATGTTTACCATTTTCTCTTTTTCAATAAGATGATTTGGAGTCTTGATTATCTCTTTTTTACAACTTAAAAAAATTGATAAAACAATTAATAATGGCAGTATTTTTTTTATCTTCATAACATTATCTGTCAAATAATAATCGTTTTCCGGCACGAATATCTTTTACTTTAAAAGCTGAATAAACTAATTGTCCGTTAACAAAGGTATGGGTAATTCTTGATTTAAATGTATAGCCTTCAAATGGTGACCATCCACATTTAGCTAGAATATTTTCTTTCTTCACACTCCAAGGCAAACCTGAGTTTACAATAACTAAATCAGCATAATATCCTTCTCTGATAAACCCACGTTTCTCAATTTTGAAAATCTTGGCCGGATTATGACACATTTTTTCAACTATCTTTTCAATACTGATTTTTCCCTGATGATAGGCTTCAAACATTGCTACAACTGCGTGTTGCACGAGCGGTCCACCAGAAGGTGCTTTCAAATAAGGTTGTTGTTTTTCTTCTAAGGTATGAGGAGCATGATCCGTGGCAATCACATCAATTCTGCCGTCAATCAAGGCTTCCCATAGAACTTTTCGATCATTAGCAGTTTTTACGGCTGGATTCCACTTTATCAAATTGCCTTTGGCAGCATAATCGTCATTGGTAAACCAAAGATGGTGAATGCATACTTCAGCGGTAATTTTCTTGTCTTCCAATGGTATTTTATTGGTAAATAAATCCATTTCTTTTGCTGTGGAAAGATGAAAAACATGCAAACGAGCACCTGTTTTTTTAGCCAAAGCAATCGCTTTAGAAGACGAAATATAACAGGCTTCCTCACTTCGGATAAGATGATGTGCCGTTACGGGAATATCTTCTCCAAACTCTTCTTTATATTTCTTTAAATTATGCTTAATGGTATCTTCATCTTCACAATGTACAGCAATAAGCATAGGTGTACTTGAAAATATTCTTTCTAAAACAGCTTCATTATCAACCAACATATTTCCTGTCGATGAACCTAAGAATATTTTTATTCCTGCTACATTCTTCGGATTTGTTTTAAGAATTTCCTCAAGATTATCATTTGTAGCTCCCATCATAAACGAATAATTCGCATAAGATTTCTCGGAAGCAATAACATATTTCTGTTCCAAAATTTCCTGTGTTACTGCATTTGGAATCGTGTTAGGCTGTTCAATAAATGAAGTAATTCCACCAGCAACTGCAGCTTTAGACTCAGATTCTATGTCGCCTTTGTGAGTTAGTCCTGGCTCTCTAAAATGCACCTGATCGTCAATGGCTCCCGGAATTAAATAATTTCCTTCGGCATCAATAATCTTACATTCGGATGATTTTGCGCTAATGCTTCCCGAAATTTCGACAATTAAGTCGTTTTCGATTAAAACATCTCCTTCAAAAATGGTTCCTTCGTTTACTATTTTGGCATTCCTGATTAAAACCCTATTCATCTCTTTTCCCTTATAAGGTGTTAACTAATTTTTTTAATCGGAGCGCAATAACTCCTAAAACAGCTTCTTTAAAAATGGCACTGCTCATTTTTGACTGTCCTTTTGTTCTGTCAGTAAAAATAATTGGAACTTCGACGATGTCATAATTCTTGCAAAATGTTCTGTATTTCATTTCAATTTGAAAGGCATAACCAACAAATTTTATTTTATCTAAATTAATTCCAACCAAAACTTCACTTTTATAACAAATAAATCCTGCGGTGGCATCGTGAATTTTCATCCCTGTAACAAATTGCACATAAACTGATGCAAAATAAGACATTAACACACGGCTTAACGGCCAGTTTACAACATTTACCCCTGTTACATAACGGGAACCAATGGCTAAATCCGCTCCTCCAAAATGACAGGCATCGTATAGTTTTTCCAAGTCATTAGGATTGTGTGAAAAATCAGCATCCATTTCGAAAATATAATCATATTTATGTTCTAAAGCCCATCTAAAACCGTGGACATAAGCTGTTCCTAAACCCAATTTTCCTGTTCTTTTTTCTAAAAATAATCTCCCCTCAAATTCAGATTGAAGCATCATTACTTTTTCTGCAGTATGATCTGGCGAGTTATCATCAATGACAAGAACATGAAAAGGTTTATGTTGGGAAAGCACTGACCTAATGATGCTTTCGATGTTCTCAATTTCGTTATAGGTAGGAATTATAACAATACAATCGTTCATATTTTGAGTAATTTCAACGCAAAAGTAAACTTTTTATGCGATTTGATTTCATAATAAAATTATAATAAAAAGAATGAAGCAAAAAATTAGTAATTTTGCGTCGATATGATTGAAAACACACTTCATTTAAGGGTAATTGAGAACAAAGATTGGGCTACAATCTTGTTTGTGATTTCTTTCGCCACTATTGCACTTACAAAATCAGCTTTTGAGCATCGGTTTGCAGACTTTGCCAAATTAATTTATACAGATAAATATACAAACGTTTATAAAGACAGTAGCAACCTGATGAGTGGTTTTACCATTTCATTGTTTTTTGTACAAATTATCTCTTTAGCCTTCTTCATTCAACTTTCACTTTCCTTTTTTGGATATGCTTCAAAAACTGATTGGATTTTGTACATTCAAATAATTACACTCTTGATTTTCTTCATTTTATCAAAATTTTTAATCGAAAAAATTATTGCTACAGCTTTTCATATTGAGGAGTTTGTTGAACAATTTAACCTTCAAAAGGTTACTTTCAGAACCTATATTGGACTATTTATACTGCCAATCAACATTATTCTATTCTATAATGACACCATTTCGAGAAATTTTTTGATACTACTTATTGCTATTTTACTGACTGTAAACGCACTAA
>NZ_JAYWCK010000124.1:0-30915 GCF_043780635.1 Flavobacterium sp. | reverse complement strand
CAAAATAATCGAAGCATTGGCACTCAATCCTGCTCTAATAAAAGTATCGTCTCTATTTAATAATGAAGCTTTTATTTCGAATTGAATAGCTCCGTTTTCGGTTTTCCCCTTTGGAGCGATATCGGTTAAAACAGCATTAAACTTTTTGTTTTCGATGGCTCCAACGGTAATTTCAATAGGTAAATTTACTTCTATTTTTCCTACTTCGGATTCATCAATTTTACCTACGAATATCATTCGACCCACATCAGCAACACTGGCAATAGTAGTTCCTTCGTTAAAATTATTGCTTTCGATTACCTGATTCCCCACTTTTACGGGAACATCAAGCACCATTCCGTTCACTGTGGAACGAATTAAAGTATTAGCATAATTTCCAAGACCAGAAGTTGTTCCGGTTTTCACAATTTCATAACCTTGTTTTGAAGCGATATAATCTTGTTTAGCCTGTTTGTAAGCTACTTGTGCCGCATCAAAATCATTGGCAGAAATTACACCTTTGTCAAACAATGTTTTTTGTCTTTGGAACAATTTTTCCTGATTGTCCAAGTTAATTTTTGCAGTTTGAACCTGATTTTGAGTATTGTTCAAATTAGAAACATTGGCAACAACTTTTATTTTGGCAATTAAATCACCTGCCTTGATAGTTTGACCAGCTTTAATATAAACAGCTTCAATAATCCCTGAAATATTTGGCTTAATTAAGACTTCTTCGTCCGGAACGATATTACCGGTGGCGATGGTATTCTTGATAATTGTTTTAATTTCCGTTTTATCTGTTTCAAAAACAACCGGAGATTCCTGGTTTTTGGCATACAAATAATATAGCGCACCGAAAAATAATATTGCTATAAAAATTAAGATTGTTATGGTTACTCCTTTTTTCATTTTAATGGTTTTAAATTCGATTTTTATTTTTGATTGATATTTTATTCCGTTCTTAATGCATCAACAGGTTTTACTTTTATGGCTGTCTGGGCTGGAATTAATCCTGCCAACAATCCAGATCCAACCAATATTATTAAAGCAAAGAAAACTACTGGTAAATCGACGCTTGGATTGGCAAACATTGTGCCTTCACTCGGCATCGAATCCAAAATCTTGTTGATTAATATCAAAATTCCGGTCGCTCCTGCAATGCCTAACATTCCGGCAGAAATGGTCAAAAAGATAGCTTCCAATAATATTTGAGAACGAATAGCCGCTGGTGTTGCGCCTAAAGCTCTTCGAATTCCAATTTCCTTGGTTCTTTCTTTTACAACTATTAGCATAATATTTGAAATTCCAATAACTCCTGAAAGCAACACTAAAGTTCCAACGAAATAGGCTATAAATCTTAGTATCGAAAACAAACCCAGTATTTTGCTGAATTCAGCATATAAATCGAAATTCCCAATAGCTCTTTCATCATCCGGACTAATAGAATGTCGGGATTTCATATATTCTAAAATCTTTGGTTTTAATTCAGTAATTGAAGCATCATCATTTGCAGTAATTGCCATCCAGCCCACTTTATCGCCAAAATTAAAAGCCTGTTGGAAAGCAGTAAAAGGAACGAATACATTTTTTTGCCTTTCCTCTGCATTACCATTATTATTGGATTTTGATTTGTAAATCCCAACAATCATAAAATTTACGCCATTGACTTTGATATAAGTTCCAATAACTTCTTCTGCTTTTTCATACAATCCATCAATCACACCTTGACCAATCACGGCAACTTTACGACTCGACTTTATATCTTGGTAATTCACAAAACGTCCTTTAACAATGTCCATTGATTCCTGTTTGACATATTCAGGATAATCTCCATAGACATCAAAAGCAGCTGTTTTTGTTCCTCTAACCACATTGTTTACTCCATTATGTCCGCCTAATTGATTTCTTGGAGAAACATATAAAAGGTCAGGAAATTTTTCTTTTAGAGCTGGTACATCGCTATTTTGAAAGCTGAATTGTCTAATTTTAGGGAGTCCTTTGTAGGGTTTTGAAGTACCTTGTGTCCACATAAACATCGTGTTTGTAGCCATACCAGCAAATCCTTGTTTAACTCCATTCTCCAACCCATTTCCAGCTGCAAGAAGAATTACCAAAATAAATATTCCCCAGAAAACCCCAAAAGCAGTCAGTATTGTCCGGAACGTATTCGCGGTCAATGCTTCTAAAATTTCATCCCATTTATCTTTGTCAAACATAATTATTCGTCTCTAAGTGCTACAATAGGTTTTATTTTTGCTGCTCTGTATGCCGGGAAAAATCCAGCTAATGCACCAGCAAATACTAACAATCCCAGAGTTGTTAATGCGATTGTAAAATCGACTTCGGGATTAAAGAAATAATCGCTTTTAATCTGCGGGCCAACCAATTCCAAAAGTGCCAAACTGGACAAAAGCCCAACAAACCCAGCTATTGTGGTAATAAATATCGATTCGTGCAAAATCATTCCAACAATTGAAAGAGGCGTTGCTCCGAGCGCTTTTCTAATTCCGATTTCCTTTGTTCTTTCCTTCACTATAATCAACATAATGTTGCTTACTCCTACAACTCCTGCGATTATGGTACAAATACCAACCCACCAAAAAAACAATCGGATATATAAATTCAAATCATAAAACTGTTTGATATTCTCTACAGTGCTATTTATTCCTATGCCACTAGTGTCGTCTGGCGCAATTGTATTTTTACCTTTGAGCAATTGTGAAATCCCTTCGGTAAATTTCTTTGACTCTGCCAAAGCTTCCTCATAAGTATCTTTTTTGTGAAGGATGAAAGACATATCGGTTAATTTATCACCTCCACTACCAAAAACTTGTTGCACGGTTGTCAGAGGCAAATAAGTTCTAGCCTCTTCTCTTTCTCCGCCTGGATCTGAAAAAACTCCAACAACTTCAAATTTTACGTTACTAATTGCTATATGCTCACCAACAGCATTTCTATCTTTAAATAAATCCTGTTTTAGCTTTTGTCCAATAACAGCCACCTTCCTTTTATTGACCAAATCTATAAGGTTAACAAATCTTCCTTGAACAATACTGACTTTTTCAATGGCTTGATGATCTGCAGAAACTCCTTGGCAATCGTAGTTTCCGGTTTCTTTTCCATAGACAATATTTCCGTTCCAAATATTGAATTTTGGACTTTTCTTGTCAATTATCTTTTGAAATTTTTGTTGAGAAATATCAAAATCGCTGTTGCGCAACTGAATTTGTCTTCCTGGATTTAAACCTTTGTATTCTTTTGTTGTTGTTCCAGCCCAAATCCAAATAACTCCTTCAGCATCATTTGCAAACTGTTTTGCAATTCCGTTTTCAAGTCCTTTTCCGGCACCCAGAAGAATAACCAAAATAAAAATTCCTGAAGCCACAGAAGTTCCCGTGAGAAAAGTTCTCATTTTGTTTTTGGCAATAGCCTCAAAAATTTCTTGCCAGCGTTCTATATTAAACATAAGATGATGCTCTTACTTGTTCCACATATTTATCATCGATGATTATTCCGTCTTTCAAAACCACGTTTCTTTTGCACATTGCAGCAATATCGGGTTCGTGGGTTACGATCAAAATCGTTTTCCCTTCGTCATTTATACCTTGAATGAGTTCCATAACTTCATAAGAAGTTACTGTGTCCAAAGCTCCAGTTGGCTCATCGGCCAATAAAACTTTTGGGTTCGATGCCATTGCTCTTGCAATTGCCACACGCTGTTTTTGCCCTCCTGAAAGTTCACTTGGCAAGTGATGCGAATGTGAAGATAAACCCACTTTTTCAAGATAGCTCATTGCAATTTCGTTACGTTCTTTTCTTTTAATTCCTTTATAATACAAGGGCATTGCCACATTATCCAGAGCAGATTTATAATTGATTAGATTAAAAGATTGGAAAACAAAACCCAAAAATTGGTTTCGGTATTTAGAAGCTATCGTTTCGTTAAGATTTTTCACAGGCATATTATCCAAAATATAATCGCCAGAATCAGCTTCATCAAGAATTCCCAGAATATTAAGCAAAGTAGATTTTCCAGAACCAGAGGAACCCATAATCGCAACCAACTCTCCTTCTTTGATGTTGAAATTGATTCCTTTTAGGACATGTAATTCTGAACCTCCTACATTATAGGATTTATGTAAATCTTTAATTTCAATCATATCTACTTGAATTAGAGAACAATATTATTTATTTTAACGAAGAAACAGTACTAAAAAAAAGTTAATAGTCTTACTCCCAAAATGAATAAGACTTATCTATGTTGAAAATGTTACAGTTTATTCAAAAAATATATTTGTTTTGTTAATTTTGCGTTTACAAACCAAAATAAAATGCTGAAATTCTTTCCAATTGTAATTGTTTTCCTGCTTTCGAGTTGTTCCACTTCTAATAAAATAGCGGCACTAAAACCAGAACCGGATAACGCCAGTCCATTGTTATACGAAACCTCTCCTTCCTTTATTAATTTGCCTATTAGCGTCAAACTAAAGGATGTCGAAAACCAGACTAATGCTCTTTTGAATGGGTTAATCTATGAAGACAATAACATTGAAGATGATGATATTGAGATGAAAATTTGGAAATTAGGTCCTATTTCTATCAGCAATGATAATGAAGTTTCTGGCGGAAAAATAAAAACAATTTTACCTTTAAAAGTTTTATTCAAATATAGAATTGGAACAAAAACTTTAGGAGTTGAATTGCATAATACTAAGGAATTCAATCTAAACGGAGTCGTAACTTTGATGAGCGATGTAGCTTTAACTAATTGGAAACTCAACACAAAAACCGCACTAAAATCAATAGACTGGAACGAAAGTCCCACAATGGTTGTTTTTGGAAAAAATGTTCCGGTTACCTATCTTATGAATCCAACCCTGAAGATTTTCAGATCTAAAATTGAAAAAAAGATTGATGCTGCAATTGAAAAATCGATGGATTTTAAACCAAATGTTTTGGCAGCTTTAGAAAAAATATGTACTCCTTTTCAAATGAGTGAAGCCTATGAAGGTTGGCTCAGGATTGTTCCTGTCGAAATTTATTCGACTAATGCCAAACTAAAAAACGACACTTTTTTGATGGAAATGGGAATGAAATGCACAATGGAAACTGTGATAGGAAACAAACCAGAATCAAAATTCGACGCAACAAAAATCATATTGAAGCCTGTAACAAAAATCCCGAACCAGATTACGGCAAACATTGCTGCAGTTTCTACTTTCGCTGAGGCTTCAAAAATAATGACAAAGAATTTTGCCGGACAGGAATTTGGTTCCGGCAGCAAAAAAGTAAAAGTTCAAAAGGTTGAAATTTGGCACAAAAACGACAAATTGGTGATTGCCTTGGACGTTTTAGGAAGTGTAAACGGAACGATTTATTTGACTGGATTTCCTCAATATAATGAGCACACAAAAGAGTTGTTTTTTGACAAACTCGAGTATGCTTTGGACACCAAGAGTAAACTAATGCGAACAGCCAACTGGCTTGCACAAGGTTTAGTTTTAAGAAAAATCCAGGAAAGTTGCCGCTATTCGATCGTTCCTAATTTAGAAGAAGGAAAACAAAATATGATGGTGTATTTGAAAAATTACTCGCCAATGCCCGGCGTTTTTGTCAATGGTAAAATGGATGATATTCAATTCCAGAAAATTCAATTGACAAACAAAGCCATCATTGCTTTTGTAAAAGTAAATGGAACTGTAAATGTTGCCGTTGATGGTTTGAAGTAAAAAATTCAGATTGTAGATTTCTGATTTTAGGTTGGAACTTATACATTGAATCTTATTTTTTCTTCATTCTCATTCGATAAATATAATACCCAATTCCGCCAACAAGCAAATAAGGAATCACCATCAGGTAAACGATGCCGTCATTTACGGCTTGTGCTTGTGCTTTATTACCTTCGCCAGCTAAAGCCGCGCGACACATTGCACATTGAGCATTTGCGGAAAGCGAAAAGAAAATAGAAAATAGGAAATAGAGGATGTTCATCCCTTTACTATTTGCTTTTTGCTCTATTTTATTTACTCTATTTTTTCTATTAAACATAATAAGGGGAAATCATTAAATAAACCACAACACCAGTAATGGCAACATACAACCAGATTGGAAATGTGATTTTTGCAATTTTTTTATGCTTGTCAAATTTATTGGCCAAAGCGCGAACATAAGTTATCAAAACCAGCGGAATAACTGCAATTGACAAGATAATATGCGTTATTAAAATAAAGAAATAAACATTTCTAATCAATCCTTCTCCTCCAAACTTAGTGGAATCAGTGGTCATATGATATGCCACATACATCACTAAAAAAACAATCGAAAGGGCAATTGCTGTTGTCATTAATCGTTCGTGAAGTTTTCTTTTTCCATTTTTAATGGCCAATACTCCAGCAATTAAAACGACAGCCGTGATTCCATTTATAGTAGCGTAAATTGGCGGAAGAAACGACAACGGTTGAACATTTATACCATAATCTTTTAGTTTTACACTAAAAAGCAGCGCAACCACAACCGGAATTAAGATTGATATAATTACTATAAACTTGCTAAATTTTTTCTCTAATGAATTATCTTCCATCTCTATTCTTTTAATAAAATTGCTATGTCTTGTTGAATATCTCTTACTCCTTTTTTATCTAAGCCATCATAGTATAAAATTGGATTTCCGTAATTGTCTTTTCGACAGCGAATATTTCCATTCTTATCAATCAGGGCAAACAATCCAGAATGTTCAAAACCACCTTTTGCTTTGTTATTTTCTCCTGCATAAAGATTAAAACCTTTGTTTGATAAATCCAAAATATAAGTTCTGTCACCTGTCAATAAATTCCAATTCGAAGATTTTATGCCCAATAATTCCCGATGTGCTTTTAAAACTTCCGGAGTATCGTGTTCTGGGTCAATGGATATAGAAACAATACCGAAATTAGGATTACCAAAAAAAGTGTTCTCAATTTGCAACATACTTTGATTCATTTTTGGACAAATAGTTGGACAAGTCGTGAAGAAAAATTCTAAAACATATACTTTGCCTTTGTAAGTTTCATTGTTAATCTTGATGTTATCTTGGTTTACCAATTCAAATTTTGGAGCCGGACCAATTTTAGTCAATTTTTCTCCTTCACTGGATGAATTAGAAACTTTATCTAATCGATCTCCTTTTACAATTTCGTTATGCTGTATTCTGTCAATTATTTTTGGAATAGCATAGATTCCAAAGACGAGAATGATAAATGAAATCCCAATATATGATTTATTTTTAAGCATTATTTCTAAAGTTTAAAGTTGTTTTGTAGCATTATGATTTTTCTTGAGAGCGGCACGATATTCATAAAGAATTACTCGGAAATCGTCCAACATTTCGTTACTCAATTCAGCAGGATGAAAGGTGTTGTAACCTTCTTTATATCCTTTTTTTTCTTTTCTTCCTCTCAGGTTTCTTTCTTTGTCAACAATGTAAACGTTTGGAGTTCCCAAATCTTTGTCCAATTTTCCAACGAGTTTTAATTGGTTGTAATAAGTATTGATTTCTTCTGGCGAAGTAAACACAAAATGCCATTGGCTGACATCTGTAAATGCTCCCAAAGCATCAACAATTTTCTTAGCATCAGCTTCTGTTCCCAAAGGGCAAATAACTACAAATTGTAAATCTTTGAAAGTATGATATTGTTGATAAATTTTTTCATTCAGATTAAAGAAATTCCCTCTATTTTCCAAAATATTGGAACCTGAAAAACCAAGAATTGTTATTTTATCATTAAGACTGACTTTTTCGTTTTTTAAGGATTCCCAGTTTCCAAAATCGGCTACTTTAGGTGTAATTATAGGCAATTTCGTGAAACTATTTATTCCCGAAGCAAAAAACAAATAAGCCACAATTGGTAAAACAAAAAGGATGAAGAGAACAATATTCTTTTTCATAAGTTAGGAATAAATTTAAAGTACAAAAATAAAAAAAGGCACGCAATGCGCACCTTCTTTTTGAATTAATATCTTGTTAAAAATTCCATTTGATTGTGGAGTTTTTAAAAACCTCGAAAATATAATTTCCTTCAGTCAAAAGGATGAAAAGCAAATAGACTACGAGAAAGATTAATGGCAAAATTACCGCATATCTTAAAGAAGTTTTTTCTCCTTCCATATGCATAAATGCATAAACAATATAATAGGCTTTAACCAAGGTCAAGATGATGAATAACCAGTTTAACAAATTCATGCCCAAGAAATTATTCATGTGCATAAATTCAGGTTTTGATATTCCGAAAAATACCTCAACGATTGTTATTAAAGACAATATTCCAAAAACTGTCCAAATTCTTTTTGTATTAGATACGTGCTCGTGTGCCATAATATAAATTTTTGTAAATTAAACTAGATAGAAAACCGTGAATACAAATACCCAAACTAAATCAACAAAGTGCCAATAAAGTCCAACTTTTTCTACCATTTCATAACTTTTTCTTTTCTCGTAAGTTCCTAGAATTACATTAAAAAATATAATACAGTTTATAACAACTCCTGAGAATACGTGGAAACCGTGGAAACCTGTAATAAAGAAAAAGAAATCAGCAAATAACTTGCTTCCGTATTCATTTCTGGTCAGGTTAGCGCCTTCAACAACTAAACTTGCCTGAGTTAAACGCAATTCAGATTCGCTTCTGGTAAGTATTGTTTTATGTTTGTGTTTCGTTAATTCGTGATTGATTTTAGAGTCTTTCTCACTAGCTGCACTATCTTCATAAATAGTCTCGGTTCTAATTAATAAATCTGGATGTGCTTTGAAACCTGCCTGAACTTCAGCAACAGAATACTCTGGTAAAGAAGGTTCATCCATAAACCATCTTCCTTTATTTCTAGTCAATTGTTCTCTTTCTTCTGGTAAAGTTGCAGCAAAACTTTCAAGTGCCACTCTTTTTCCGTCTTTATCCACAAACTGAAGTAAACTTCCTCCTTTTGTTTCAACAGCGCCATATTCACCTTTGATGAAGTTTTTCCATTCCCAAGCTTGTGAGCCTACGAATATCAAACCTCCAATGATGGTTAAGAACAAATAAATTGCTACTTTATCTTTTTTCAGTTGGTGTCCAGCATCAACGGCCAGAACCATCGTTACGGATGAAAAAATCAAAATAAAAGTCATAAATGCCACATAAAGCATTGGTTGAGGATTGCCATGCATAAACGGCACGTGCGTAAACACCTCATCGGCTAAAGGCCAAGTCTCAATAAATTTAAATCTTGAAAAACCATAAGCTGCAAGAAATCCTGAGAATGTTAAAGCATCTGATAAGATAAAAAACCACATCATTAATTTGCCATAACTTGCTCCCATTGGCTCATTGCCGCCTCCCCAAGTTTTTCCTCCACTATTTTCAGTAGTAACTGTCTCCATAAAAAATCATTCGTTAAAAAGTTCCCAAATCTACAATTTTTTCTTATTTAAAGAAATATAAAAATAAAAATAAATAAACCCACAATAAATCAAGAAAGTGCCAATACATCGCACCCAGTTCAATACCAAGCGTTTGAGTCGAATTGTATTTTTGTTTCAATTGTTTGTAAATAATAATTAATAGCGCAATTAAGCCGCCGGCAAGGTGTAATAAATGAACAACGGTAACAATATATAGGAATGTTGTTGTAATTGAACTTTCGGCTCCAGTAAAATAATAGCCATTGGCCACAATTTGACTAAAACCAACAAATTGTAAAATCACAAATAAAATCCCTAACGCTAAAGTAGCGAAAAGGAATGATGTTGTCGCTTTTTGATTGTCCTTTTGAATGGCTTTTTTTGCCAAATGAAAAGTCACACTACAGCCTATTATCACTGCCGTGCTAAAGAAAAATGCAGAAGGCAATTGAAAATCTTTCAACCAATCAACTCTGGATTTACTCACCACAAAAGCACTTGTAAGCCCTGCAAACATCATAATCATACTTATAATGGCGAACAATAGCAGCAATTTGTATGATCTTGCTGTTCTTAACTTATGTTCTTCGGCCGTCATTGTTGTTGTCATAACTATCTTAAAATTTTATCAAATATATAAATTAATTGCAATAAAGTAATATAGGAAACACTAACAAGCATCAAGGTTCTTGCAGCTTTGGCACTTTTTAATTTGTACAATTGTACTGAATAATAAAGCATCCAAAGTCCGAGCAAAAATACCAAAATAGCAGCTACTGGCGAAATAAATAATTGTCCCGTATAACCCAAAGCTGGTAATAGCGACGCAATAATTAACCAAACAGTATATAATATTATTTGCAAAGCTGTTCCTTTATCTGTTTTGCCTGTTGGTAACATAAAGAAACCCGCTTTCTCATAGTCTTCATATAAAAACCAACCGATTGCCCAAAAATGGGGAAATTGCCAAAAAAACTGAATCAAAAATAAGGTTCCGGCTTCAATGCCAAAATTTCCAGTTGCCGCAACCCAACCCAACATAAACGGAATCGCTCCGGGAAAAGCACCCACAAAAACTGATAACGAAGTCATTGTTTTTAAAGGTGTATAAATGCTGGTGTATAAAAATATGGAAATTGCACCAAACATTGCTGTTTTTGGATTGATGGTATAAAGTAAAACTATTCCGATAACTGTTAAGATGCTGGCGATAACAAGCGCCATATTTGGCGACATTCTTCCAGCCGGAACGGGGCGATTTTTAGTCCGGTCCATCAAGGCGTCAAGGTCTTTTTCTATGACTTGATTATAGGCATTTGAAGCGCCTACCATACAATAACCACCGATGGCAAGTTTCAACAAAACCATCCAATCCAAAGAATGAAAATCAGTAACACCAAGCATAAATCCAGCGATTGACGAAAAGACTACACTAATCGCCAAACCTGCTTTAGTGATTGCTTTGAAATCGGTATAAATGGATTTTATGGAAATGGTATTTGGTGTACTATTCAAAATTTGCTCAGTTTGTTTTTTAAAAACTTTTGCAAAAATAGTTTATCGAAAGGGATTTGACAAAAAACAAATCATAAAAAAAATATTTAATAAATTCACTAACTTTTTAGGTCCAAAGTGAAATAATTTAAACCATAAGAACGATTTCTTAGTTGTTTCACAGAAGCTAATTTTCTCGAAGTCCAGTCATTTTTTTGTAAATAGATTTTGAAATAGGACATCCTCTTTTTACTAATTCTGTAAAGGCAATCAAAACTGCATTTGGATTGTATTCTTTCCAAAAGAATATGGCAAGTCTTAAGACTAAATTATTTGTTTCCTCAATTTAATAAAACAAAAACAGAACTTCCCAACTTTTTTCATGCCTTTATTGTAATAAGAAAAGTTCTTTACGGATTATATTTATATCTTCTATAGTCTTGTGTTTAAATTTTAAAGGAATCTGTTGTATAACAGAATTGCCATTTTTTAAATTTATTTTCATTACATATCTTTTATAATTATTTAACCTAACAACCAATATAAAAAACAACAATAAAGGTGAGATTGCGACCAATTCAAATCCAAAAAACCATAAAGAGAGCAAAACTCCAATCAAAGAAAAAATAATAAATAAAAAAATATAAATTGCTGGAATTTTATTTGCCTGAATATAAATTTTATCTATATCTGAAAATGGAATTTCTTTTTGTTCCCTGAATTTAAATTTTAGAATTACGCCATCCCCAACTAGAGAGATACCATTAAAATTCTTTAAAATTATTTCGTTTCTTGTCATTTTTTTCAATTTATAACAATCAATTTTCGTTTTCCACTAGAAGCTGATTTTCCAAAAATTCATTCATTTTTTCGTAAATAGATTTTGAGATAGGACATCCTCTTTTTACTAATTCTGCATAGGCAATCGAAACTGCATTTGGATTGTATTCTTTCCAAAAAAATATTGCGAGTCTCAATGCAAAATTATCTGTTTGCCCAATTGAATCCATTTCTATTGTTTTCATATTTACAATTTTTTAATTTAAAGCTAAATTAACTTCAATAAAAATCACATCCTTACGGGTTTCCTCATTTTAAGAAATAATTTAAAAAATAAAAAAGCCGCTCGTTGAGCAGCTTTTTATCATACAAATGCAAAGTTTAAAATTCAAAACTTACATTTAAAAATTTCTTAAATATCCTTGCGATTCTCAGGAAGACCATATTTTTCAAGCACAAAATCAATGTCCTTATCACCGCGTCCGCTAAGATTTACCAAAATAGATTTTTGAGGCTCTTTCTGAGCCAATTTCAAAGCATAAGCAACAGCGTGGGAACTTTCGAGCGCAGGAATAATTCCTTCCAATCGGCTTAATTCATAAAAAGCATCGATGCATTCTTTGTCTGTAATAGAATCGTAATTCACTTTCCCCATATCTTTTAACATCGAATGCTCAGGACCAACACCTGGATAATCCAATCCACTTGCCACCGAATATACTGGCGATGGTTCTCCGTTTTCGTCCTGCAAAACATAACACTTAAATCCGTGAATCATTCCAGGTTTTCCCAATGTCATAGTTGCGGCGTGTTCGCCAAGATTTAAAGAAAGTCCTCCTGGTTCTATTCCATACAATTCGCATTCCTCATCTTCAAGAAAAGCCGAAAAGATTCCCATTGCATTACTTCCCCCACCAACACAAGCTACTACGCTGTCTGGTAACTCGCCTGTCATATCCAAAAACTGTTCTTTGGCTTCGATACCAACTACGCGTTGAAAATCACGAACCATCATCGGGAAAGGATGCGGACCAACTACAGAACCAATACAATAAATCGAGTTGATAGGATCTTGCATATACGCTCCAAAAGCAGAGTCAACCGCTTCTTTCAATGTTTTTAATCCGTGGGAAACCGGAACAACAGTTGCTCCAAGAATTTTCATTTTCACCACATTTGGATGCTCTTTTTTTATGTCTACTTCGCCCATATGGATTTCACATTCCAAACCAAAATAAGCTGCAGCGGTAGCAAGTGCCACGCCGTGTTGTCCTGCACCAGTTTCAGCAATTAGTTTTTTCTTTCCAAGGAATTTTGCCAAAAGCGCTTCTCCCATACAATGGTTCAGTTTATGAGCGCTGGTATGATTCAAATCTTCACGTTTCAGGTAGATTCTTGCTCCGTATTTCTCAGAAAGACGATTGCAAAAATAAACCGGCGTTGGTCGTCCTTGATAATGTTTGCGAATGCTACGAAGTTCCGAGATAAAATTATGCGATTTACTTATTGTATGATACGCATCACTGATTTTCTTCATTTCGACCTCAAGCACTGGAGGAATAAATGCGCCTCCATATTCTTTGAAAAATCCTTCTGCGTTTGGGTATTTTTTAAAATAATTCTCTGCCATTTTTTCTAAAATTTAGAGTTGTTTTATATTGGTTTGTTGCTATCCTATTTTCGAAAGCAAACCTTTAAAATCTGCTTTCGCTTACTAACAAAGCTAATGAAAATAACGCATAAAAAAACCACAACTTTTGGGGTTGTGGTAATATTTTTTGTTTCGAAGTCGGGAGACTTCGAAGAGCGGATTAAAATTTATAATCTAATGACGCCATAAAGACACTATTTGATGTTTTAGAACTCTCGAAATTTTGTGATAAACCTAAATTGTAACGTATTCCAGCCGAAATGTTTTTTGTGAAATCATATCCAGTTCCAAAATCAACGGCAAAATCTAAAGGTTTGAATGAATCTTTAATGTTTGTTTTATAACCATCATCCATAATTGATATTGCACTAACCAAAATACCAATTTGCGGACCAAATTCCAAACTAAATTTATCAACTGGATAATATTTTACCATAACTGGAATATTGATATAGGACAAATTCTGTTTAAACTGAACCATTTCAAATAAATTAAATTCTGCGCCTTGAGTTGAAAATAATAATTCAGGTTGTAAAGCAAACTTTTCTGAAAGCTTAATCTCTGCAATCCCTCCTATATGGAAACCTATTTTTGAAGAATTATTACCAACATCTCCTCGATAGTTTGATACATTTAAGCCTCCTTTAATTCCAAATTTTGTTTGCGCATTGGTGAATCCAAATATCAACAACGCAATTAACGATAAAATAATTTTTTTCATTTTTTTTGATAAAATATTAAAAAACAAATGTAGCCATTTACTTTACTAAATACAAAAATTAACAGTAATTTTTAATCGTTTATTATCGTTATCTAAAAACTTTTTAAACCAAACCTAATCTCTAATAATCAAAATACCAATTAAACACATCCGAGCGAATTCCTAAAGAAAACCAAGTGGTGCTTTCCTTAAAAACTGTTGCTGTGTTTTGGTTTGGGTCAAAATTTCTATAAATAAAACTGCCAAAAAGTTTCAAGTTCGTCATTGGGTTTACCAAATATCCGGCTTGCAAATCAGTGATGAAAATAGAAGTTTTGTTTCCTTGCCCTACTGTAACACCAGAATTATAAGGTCGTTTCAAGTCATAATCTTTATAGATATTTCCTCCGTAATTATAACTGTCTGCTGTCGTGTCAAAATCCAAGCCTCGTGTACCAAAAGTAAATTTAGCATCGGCAAAAAGTCTGCCTTTATGATAACGTGCAATCACAAGAAGTTCCTCGAAATTTCCTCCCCAAGGATGTCCCATGCTTTGATTGCTGTGTCCGTAATTTGTAATAGGCTCACTATGCGAATACACATACGGGCGCACGTGATTGAATTCTAACTGCAACAATAAATTATCCACTTTGAAAGCATTGAAATATTTCACACCCAGTTGATAAGCAAATTTATTTTTCCAGCTGTTTTTTTCGTTCTTCACTTCTCCAAGAGAAAACTCATCTAAGAGAAATTGACCGTAAAAATTCACCTGATTGTTCCATTTATATTTTGAAGTCAATCCCAAAACCGCATTTCCGGTTCTTGCCGATGACTGAAATTCAACGGAGCGATAAAAAATAATTGGATTGACAAAATGCATATCAAATCCTCTGTTATTGGTGTCTGTCCAAATTACAGATTCAAAGAGACCAATATTCAATCGATTTGACACATTCCAACTCAAATAATGGTTTGCCATATACTTTGTTGCATACGTTCTATCTAAAGTCGCTTCTGGGCGCACATCTTTGAGCCACATATAAGTATTCGTATATTTTATTTTCCAAAAATTAGTATTGATTTTAAAATAAGGATAAGGACTTGCTCCATCTCCTTCTAATAAAGAACGATAACCGTCACCAATAAAATTTCGTCCATAACCCAATTGCAAATCGATGAATTTAGCAGGAGCAAAAGTCAAATTAGCATCAGCAGATGGGATATCATAAGCGTCAGTCTTGAAATCTTTTGCAATTCCAATTCCGGGAATAATTGCTGGATTACCTCCTGCAGGTTTTATAGACTCCGCATAACGATTGTAATAATCGGCAAATCTTCCCTGACTTTCATAAATCGTAGTCGTGAAATTAAGCTGTGAGCCTAATCCACCACTGAAATTAATTCCTCGTGTGTTTACAAATGTGCTTTCATGTTTTTTGCCAGAAGCAGTTCCCACTTGCAAATCAAAAATAGGATTTATAACAAACCAATAATCTTCCCCTTGAATTTCGACTAAGTTTTCGTTCCATAATTTTCTTGCCCACCAGCCTGAAGCTTTTTTCTTTATCTTTTCATTTTCGGCAGCAAGGTTGTAATATTTGGCAACTTCTGTATAAGTGTAAGGTTTTGAAGCCGTATGATTGTTGGCTCCAACTTGATTCATAGCAGCGTCAAAATGCGAATAATAACTGTGCGAAAACGGAATATTTAAATGACTTTCGAACTGTGGATTATTGAATTTTTTATAGACAATACTATCTAATTCCGTTAGTTGTTTTGTGTTGGTTTTTACAACTTGGGCAGCAGCAACAGCTTCAGAAGCCATTTGTTCTGTGCTTTTTAATGGGATTAAAATGGTGATGTTGTATTGGGAAAATGTTGGATTCCCATTGTAGGTCGATGGTTTAATTTTCGGGAATTTAGCAAAAACTCTTTTGGTTTCTTTTATCAACGCATCATCTACAGCGTTTACATAAATTACTTTGAAAACACCGTTTTTGTCTACCTCAAAAAGCACTTTAATATTGCCTTTAAAATTGTTTTGAACCAGATTTTCAGGAACTACAAAATTTTGGAAAACAAAATCCTGAACCTGATTGTAGAAACATTTTTCCAGTGCTTTAGCCTCTAAATTTTCGCAATTTGGAAAAACAGGAAATCGTTCGGCAGAAAGCCCAGATTGTTTTGAACTATCATTTACATCTTGGGCAAAAGCCACGAAAATAGAAAGAGATAAAAGCAATGTCAGTAATCCTTTTTTCATATTGTATTTTTCTATTTAGTATTCGCCTTGAGTTTTTTGTCCGTTTGCAATTGCTTTTGCGCCAGAAGTACCAATACGTTTTACACCCAATCGAATCATTTCGACGGCTTCATCATAAGTTCTCACTCCACCAGCCGCTTTTACAGGAAGAGGCGAGGCATTTTCGAGCATCATAATGATGGCTGGGACTGTGGCACCATTCGGTAGATTATTCTCTGTTTTATAAAAACCTGTTGACGATTTTACAAAAACCGATGCGTAATTTTCTTCTTTGAAATTGGTAATTACATTATTTTTTATCAAAGCAGATAGCTGCATAATTTGTTTCTCGTTGAGTGCTGCCACTTCAATAATCCATTTTACAACTTTGTTATTGGCTAATCCTAGTTGGGTGCATTTTAGAATTTCTTCTTTTACCAAATCTACATTTCCTTCTTTGAATGCTTCATAATTGCATACAAAATCGAGATCGTCAGCACCGTCTTGAATTGCTTTAGTTGCTTCAATAAGTTTAGCTGATAATCCTGCTTTTCCTTCTGGAAAATCGATTACTGTTCCTATTTGAACAGGCGAATTGGCATTGGCAATCATTTTACTTGCCAGGGAAACCATATTAGGACGAATCATTATGAGTTTGAAATTCTCTTCAATAGCTTCTTGAATGAATTCTTTGACTATAATAGTGTTTTCGGCTTCGCTAATTCCTGCTTGTGGTGGCGTTTTTAAATAAGTCGAGTCTAAGTATTGCTTGATATTCATTTGTATATAGTATAAAGCCTATTCGAAATTAAATTTTATCAATTATCCCGTTGTATTTATTAACCAAAATAATTACAATGACAGCAAGAGTCGCTCCAGTTACATTTGCAAAAACATCAAATATGTCAGCTTTTCTGGTTGTAGTTAAAAACGCTTGGAGTAATTCGATTCCAATTCCAAAAAGAACTGAAAAAACAAATGAAATAGCCAAAGGCATAAAATTATTAAAGCTATTTAAATGTTTTTTAAAATACAAAAACCAAAGCGATGAAAATACAAAATAAAAAAAAGCGTGAACTATTTTATCTAAGTTTTGCATTTCAACCTGCGGAATATCATCCGATTTAATCAAACAAGAAACCAAAATTATTCCAGACCAAGTTAAAGCTGTCCAAAAAAATATTTTTTTAAGCACCTATAAGTTCTTTGTAAGATTCACTAGAAAGCAAGGAATCTACTTCATCCATATTTGCAATTTTCACTTTTATCATCCAGCCCGCTCCATAAGGATCGGAGTTTACACTTTCTGGTTTGCTTTCAAGAGCATCATTAAATTCGATAATTTCTCCGGAAAGAGGAAGAAACAAATCAGAAACAGTTTTTACTGCTTCAACAGTTCCAAAAACCTCATCTTTTTCCAGAGTTTGGTCTAAAGTTTCCACTTCAACATATACAATATCCCCTAATTCTTTTTGTGCAAAATGAGTAATTCCTACAGTTGCAACATCACCTTCTATGCTAACCCATTCGTGATCTTTTGTGTACTTTAAATTTGCTGGTACGTTCATGATAATTGTAATTATTTATTTAAATTTTATTGGACAAATGTAACTATCTTCTTTTCAAATTTTGTTCACATTTGAAAAAATTAATTTCCGAAATTATATCGCAGTGTAAACCCTGAACGAATATTTGTCAGTGGGAAAGAAGTTGATATTACAGCTTTAGAAAACGCATGGTCATAATAGAAAATGGCTGTTAGGTTTTTGCTAAAGGAATAATCGGCGGTTAATTTCAATGACCAAAGATTTTGTCCTCCGGCTAATTGATTGTTGTCATAATCTAAATACCGAACAATGGTTTGATTGTTACGATATGACAAATCCGCTTTTATAATAATATCACTTTTTATAATTCCAGTAGGACTATCAGCTAAACTGGAAGAAAAAATCACGTCTTTGATCCTGTATCCCATTCCAACTACATATTCAATACCTTTAACTTCTGTCAATAAATTATTATCAAAACTCATAGATAATGCTCTGTCTTTTTTGATTTCGGTTAGGATTTTTAATGAATTTTTTAATTCAAAATCCATTCGAATAAGCGGATTAAACTGCTCTACTAAATTGACATTGGACATAATGGTTTGATTATAATAATTACCATTTAGATCCTTCCCTTCAGGATTTTTATCATATTCGAAATTCGACCTGAAAGCATTAATCGTATAAGAAGCTCTGTAATTTTGTTGCAAAGAGAAACGTTTGAAATTCTTTTTGAAAAAGTCAAAACGCATCAGCCCATTGTATTTTATAGACCAGTTTGGCACTGGAAAGCTTTTGAAAATTCCCAAAGAAACACTCGAGGCACTTTCTCCTGAATAAGCCGCTAAAAAGGCCGGTAACAAAACTGCTTGATTATTTTTTCCGAAGCCTTTTGGGAATCCATCAGCATCAATATTAGCAGGATTGCTAATATCAATTCCACGTTCAGTAGCTAATCGATTAGCGACTGGAAGCCTATTTCTTCTAAAATCATCAAATGCTGCCGACGCATTTTCATCACTGGCAGAAAAAGAAGTCTTAATTAAAATAGTCGAAATGGAGAACATTCCAAAACTGTATGGAGATCTTGGGTTATAATCCAAAATTCCATCATTATTGCTATCTGAAACATCATATTGCTCTGAGAAATTTTCTGAATACGCTCTGTCTAATGATAAATCTATTTTTAGATCCGGTAACAAATCTATATTTACTGTTGATTTAAATATCTCATTGTTTACCTGAGTGAAATTTTGGTTAAAGTCCTGATAGTCGGTAAGCCATCCGTTTTTGGCAGCTTCATATCTTACATCATCCTGGCTTCCGAAAATAAATCCAATTGTAGGTTTTGAAGATCCAAAGAACCCAACACCGGGAGTATAACCAGGCAAAACTGTACCTCTATTTTTGGTGTAATTAGCTTGTATAGTTTTCACACTTGTTAAAACACCTATCAAACCATTTAGGAAATTGTTCTTTTTTGGAACCAGAACATTTGTATCTGTTATTTTTTCTCCGGGTTTAGGAGCAGCAGCTTTCGGCTTAGCCTTCAATTGCGATTTTTGTGTTAAGCCCACATATTTATAAAACAAATCCATGTTGCACGTAGCATTCAAATTATGCGAGATTGCATTCTGTACTGTGTTCCCTAAATTATAGTTTGTTCCTCCTATATTTATTTCAGACAATGCTACAGAAGCTCGTTGCCAACTATAATCTCCCGTATAAGAATAGTTCGCTTTTATGAAACTAAATACCGGTATTTTGTCAAGTGGAATTTCATAATTCAACACTAATTGTTGCATGTGTTGATTTGATTCTCCAACATTCAAATAACTATCCCAAATAGTCAAATCATCTATTGGAACATTATCAGCGTTCATATAGTTTTTTACAATATTACCTGATGATGCCGTATAATTGAATTTTAGGTTTTTCGTTAAATTATAATTAAACCCGTACTGATAATTAAAAGCATAGTTCCTTCTGTACATTGGGTCAAGACCTATTCCCTGAACATCTACTTGTCTAAATTGTTGACGGTTGTATTGTCTAATAATATTCGTATTGAAATTGATATTAGACGGCAAATAATTAAAGTTGAAGTCACTAAGTGCTTTCCAATACGAGCTTTTCTTAGTGAATTTTGATTTCTTAAAGGGCTCAATTGGTTTAGGTTGAAAACTAAATGCATAATCAACCGCCGTATTTGATTCCTGATTTGTAAATTGTTCTATTTCAAAATCATGGTGCTCCACTTCGTTATAAGACTGAGAAAAAGTAAAGTTTTCTGCATCATATACTCTTTGTTTTTGTTCAGGTCCTCTTTCTTTTCTTACTCCAATAAAATTGATGCTTTTCCTTTTTGTATAATCAACTGCTCTATTTTTGATATTATCTCTTTCGGCAGCATCAGTAGTACCATCTAATAATTGTTTTAGTTTGATATCTTCATTAAACGGGTCGTATTCAGGAGTTATAGTTTCTTCTCCAATAGCATAGTTAAATGGCAAATTGAGTCTCCATTTTGGAGGCAATAACTTACCTAAACTAAAATTAGTAACAATGTTATATTGCTCAATATCTTCACGGCTTCTATCATTTGGCCCTTGTTCTATTCCTCCAAAACCAATGGTGCTTTTTCTACCAGTGGCAGAAATAGTAGCAAAATCAGCAAAATTTGTATCGATATTCAATACTGCAGCCATTCCTCGACTGTTATCCATATCGGCAACGCGAAGTTCGTCGAACCAAACTTCCCCTTTTATACTATTATGCGTTTCATTACTTTTTACTCCCATCATCAAATTCCGAATCATCCCAAAATTAGGATTTCCTCTAATTCCCAGCCTCAATTTAGGATCTCCATCCCCATTCTCAAAAACATCAAGATGGTCATCAGGATAATAGATATCATCCAATGCATCTTTTGGCTTATTAATTTTCATGTCCGTAAGCAATGCTAATGACAAATCAATTTCATTATCAGCTGGCCAAACTTCTTCAGCGCTCAAAGCAGCACAATTAGCTCCTCCTGCTGTAGATCCTGCAGGTATCGTTACAAGTAATTGTTTTTCGATTTGATAAAAATTCTGGGTAAAGTCATTTCCAAAACGGATGAAACCTATCATTTGACCGTCTCCAAGAGCAATTTCGTCTGGCAAAGATTCCGCGTGCAAAAACATTTTCAATTTTTTGAACTGTCGCATATCGACACTTACGTTTTTGAAAACGGCTCTCGAATCTTTTATTTGTAAACCATCTCCTGAAACTCTTAAGGATAAGGATTGTTCGTTTTGATTGATAATGGTATTATTGTTATACAATTGCTCTCTTTGAACTCCTGGAGGAACAATATAATTTACAGGACATCTGTCGTTGTTTTCTTGAATATTTACTGCTAATACATCTAGATTTGTACCATCATTAGTCGGGTCGGGATCAGTTGGATCAAGTGTATTTGTGTATCTTCTCCAATCTCCTCTTACTAAATCCAAAGCACCAAAACGAACCGTTACTTCATTACTGAAACCAGTCATAAACATTCTCATAAAACGAATTGATCTAAAATCAGATATGTTTCCAATTATATTTTGGGGCTGTGAAACTGGAATTTTAAACTGAATCCATCTCGCATCAGTAACAGCTCCGTTGTCCATAGTTATCTGAGTGTTTCTAATATCCGTAACATAATTTTGACCAACACTCATTCCAGGTTTCACATCAACACTATATTCATAATACGCATTGATGGTATTCATCGTATTATCTTTGTTGATATCTTCTACATCAGGATCAGAAGTTGAAGCTCTATTAGCGTCATTAATATCAACTGCAGAGTTTCCATCGACACCATTATAGTCTCTATATCGATCAATGATACTTCCTGAAGCATTCAAATAATAAGAATAATCATCTGCTGCAGGATCGGGTTGTGACGCAAAATTATTATAAATTGCTCCTTCTTTGGCATCAGCCAAACCATCTAAACCTAAATCTTGATTGGTTCGATTAGCCGCATTGGCATCAAAGGCATAAATTAAAGATTGTGAAGCAGGCACATCCCCCCAAATAGGTTGTGGGTTTGCTTTTATTTGATCTGGTCCAAGACCGTTTTCATATTGTTTTCTTCCATCTTTTAAAATATCTTCTGATATTTCTCCTAAATTGAAATAAATTTTACCTGTATTTGTCTTTGGTATTTCACCGGCTCCTATATAAGGATCTAATACCCAAAACTGGATATATTCAACATTTCCTTGCTCGAAATTGGTCGAATTTAAAGAGCGCATAATTCCACCGAAATTCTCTTTTGGGTTGGTAGCAAAATTCAAACCATTATTATACGAACCTCTTTCAGTAGGATAATAAGTTAAATCCAAAGTGTTTATAACCTGTGATTGTCCTTGCGCAATATCCGTCAGCGGGTATAATTCTTCGCTGAAAATTCTTCTTGTAGTATTTAAAGACAAATC
Source organism: Flavobacterium sp. (assembly GCF_043780635.1). Classification (GTDB taxonomy): domain Bacteria; phylum Bacteroidota; class Bacteroidia; order Flavobacteriales; family Flavobacteriaceae; genus Flavobacterium. The sequence continues at coordinate 8,629 of NZ_JAYWCK010000124.1, read as the reverse complement.
GTCATTTGAAATTCCGGATGGCTTTTGAGTATAAAATACGGGGTCAATTGTGTACCAAGATAATTTAGCTCTTTTAAAACCATAACTCAAATCGTTTGCGCTTGCATTAAAATTATAGAGGCTTTCGGTGTCATTTAGTGGTGTAGACGATAATTTCCATGCATAAGGAGATCGCATATCAATTGTAGATTGAGAACCCTCAAAATCATCTACATATATGGTTGATTCTCCCTGAAAACTGTTTCCTTTTGGATCTTCAGGTTCCAAAAATGCGATTTCACCTCTCACCGAAAGATTAGAAGGCACATCCGTATCCATATTAGGCAATTTATTTACTAATCGGGTAAAAAATGGAATTTCTGAGGAGTAATTACCGTTGAAACCAAACATATTGTTGTTCACGGATTCTTGTCCAAAACCAGATTTCTGTGTAAATGGTCTTTCGTTTAGTTTTAAGAAAGTGGCTCCAATTAAAAATTTATCGGTGAAATTATGCTCTACATAAACCCCAAAAAAACGTTTAGTTTGCTGTCCAAAAACGGAATTGTTTTCTAATGACACGCTAATTGGCGTGTTTGATGCCTGAAGTGAAGGATCTAGAATTTGAACTCTTCCCAGTTGGTAATTCACGCTATAATCAATTCCTTCTACCAAAACTCGTCCGCCGGCTGTAACAACTACGGAACCTCTAGGAACGTTGAAAGCACCAATCGGAATCCCATCACCTCCTGAAGATTTGTATTTTCCTCTTAACAGGAATTTGTTTTTATCGCTATCTTGTAACGCTCCTGATTGTGTATTAGCATACATATTCCGGAACACATATTTTTTTTGATTTTCATTATAGGTGCTAGCATTCTTATAATCTTCTCCGGCACCAGTAGATAATTTTGAAAACAGTAATTCACCAAAAGGTTCTTTGGTTGTAAATATTATTCGACCATTTTGAGTATCTATAGTCAATCCTTGCATAAAGTCAAAGAAACCATCACCACCAGTTTGCGGATCATTATTAAAATTCAGTTTGTCTAAATTGAATACTTTTAATAAAGGTGTTTCGGCTACTTCATTTCCTGGAGTTGGGTTAGAAGGAAATGGAGTAACTGGTGTAATATAATTTAATGGAGAAGGATCCGTATAAAGAATATTAAATCTAAAGTTTTCTTGTTTTAACTGATAGGCTCCAGGAATTTGATAAATATTTTTCATCATTAAATTCCAAACCGGATTTTTAACATTGGTCAAATTACTTTTTAGCATTTTCAATATTAAACTTTGGGTTATGATAGCCTGGTCAGCCGGAGTTGTCCCTGATACAACAGTTGCGTCTACACCATCATTACCAAATTCTCCTACTTGGTATACTTTGTCTCCAATTGTATATTGATAAGCAACTGCAAGAACTTCGTCATTAGCGAGTCGTTGCTGTAAGGAAATATATCCTAATTGGGGATTGAAGGTGTATTCGTTTGCATTTAACTTTCTGGCATTTTCTAACTTGGAATAATCAGCTCCCTCATTGACAGTGACTTCAAATCCTGATCCCGATGTAGCAATTTCACGTATGTTTTTGTTCAACAAACCAGCATCTATACCTGTTTTACCTATTTTAGCAGGGTCAAAATCATTATTTGAGTTATCAGTGGGTGGATTTAGAGTGGTAGGATAATTAAAAAAATCCGCTGGTATAGGATCTAAAACAACTATTTCATTATCATTTATAGGAATATTGTTTGTGTCTGTTAATTGTGCTTCCCCTAAATCCTGAAGTGCAATGATATTTCTTAAGTTGTTTCCAGTGGTTGTATTTACACGATTTTGCTTGTTGGTAACCCAAATTTCCAATCTTGAAATTTGAACTCTACTGTCAATAAATGGGTAATTTTTTAAGGCTGAATCGTATTTATTTCTAAAATATTGCGAAAGGAAAAAGTGTCTGTCGTTATCATAATCAAGCGCAAACATATCGAAGTCCTGAATTGTTCCGCCACCTTCGGCAACTACGGTTTTGGTCTGTGATTTTTGTTCTGAGAAAACTCCTGTAATAGATGTTTTGCCAAATTGCAATTTGGTTTTTACCCCAAATAAATTTTGCGCTCCTTTAATTAAGGAACTGTTCAAAGGCATACTAACATTTCCTACTTCGATTTTTTGAATGATATCGTCTTCCGTAGGAGTGTATTCTAACTTAATTAAGTTCTGAAATGCAAAAGTGGATTGGGTATCATAATTGACATTTACATTCAATCGAGTTCCCACTTTTCCCATTAAACTCATACTGATTCTTTGATTAAAATCGAAAGAAGTCGTGGATCTGTTTCTTGGAGAAAATGCAGGATTGTCTTGTTTTGTATAGCGAAGACCAAAATCCATTTCTATAGATCCTGTAGGTTTTACATCAATTGTATTACTACCAAATATGGTTTCAAAAAGTCCTGATTTAACATAATATCGTGGCAACAAATCTTTTTTTCCGTCTTCGCTGCCCTCTTTTTTTCCATCAATGGCATCTAATTTTTGTTTAAAATAGTTGCGCATTGATTCCTTTCTTACTAAATCTTCATATTCTTTTGGGCTTAAAATAGTTGGATAGTTTGTTGGAAAATCACCAATAGTTTTTGTTAAAATATACATCCCCGTAACAGGGTCATAAGAATATGCCTTGACAATGCTTTGCGGGTCTTTAATTTGAATTTTTCCTGTGGAGAATCCAGTCTTACTCGTATCCTGAGTTGCAGGATTTACTTGAGCTTGCGATACAAAACCGCAAAATAAAAAAATTAAAAATGTACAAATTTTATGCACGAAATGGTCCTTTATTAAATACTGTATCTTCAACTTTTATAAGTTTTTTAAAGCTTGCTTAATAATATATTCAACTGAACTCTCTGGGGCATCTTTTATAATTTTTTCCACTATCCTTTCTGAAGCTTTTCGAACAAAACCCAAAACCTCCAAAGCAGATAACGCTTCATCTCTGTTTGTATTGCTTTGTGACATTGAAACTTCGTCTAAATCGTATAGTTTTAGCACTTTGTCTTTCAAATCAAGTATCACTCTTTGAGCTGTTTTGCTACCAATTCCTTTTATGGATTGAATTGTAACCACATCGCCTGAAGCGATTGCATTTGTAATTTGTTTTGGATCTAATGAGGACAACATCGTTCTTGCAATGCTGGCTCCAATTCCCGAAACAGACAATAGTAATTTAAAAATTTCTCTTTCTGATTTCTCCACAAACCCAAATAAAGTATGTGAATCCTCCTTAATTTGAAGATGTGTAAACAATTTAATAAAATCAGTAGTAGGAAGCAATGAATAGGTATGTAAGGAAATATTCACGTGATACCCAACGCCACCACAGTCAATAACCACTTGTGTTGGTGTTTTTTCTATTAATTTTCCTTGCAAATGTGCTATCATTTATGAATTTTATATCTCCAAATATAACAAAACTTATATAAATTTTCATCAAATTTACATACGTGCTGCTATAGTTGAAGAATTATTTCGTTGCTTTTAATTTTTTCTTTTCTTTTTCCTGGGCATCAATCACAGCAATAGCAGCCATATTTACCATTTCTTCGACACTTGCTCCCAATTGAAAGATGTGAACTGGTTTTCCCATTCCCAACATAATTGGACCAATAGAGTCTACTTTGTTCAGTTCTTTTAAAAGTTTATAGGTAATATTAGCTGATTCAAGATTAGGAAAAATCAATACGTTTACTTTTTTACCTGCCAGTTTCGAAAAAGGGAACTTGGCTTTCAACATTTCTGGATTTAAAGCAAAATCAGCCTGAATTTCACCATCGATTACCATTTCTGGATGATGTTTATGCAAGTAGTCAACTGCTTCTCTCACTTTTGATGCGCTTTCGTTTGTTGAAGAACCAAAATTTGAAAAAGAAATCATTGCAATTACAGGTTCAATTCCAAACATTTTAGCTGCATTTGCCGTCATAATAGCAATTTTTGCCAAATCATCTGCTGATGGATTAGTATTTATCGCAGTATCAGATAAAAACATTGGACCTCGATTGGTCATCATCATATTTGTTGTCGCTATAAGAGAAACCCCAGGCGCTTTGTCAATAAGCTGTAACATTGGTTTAACCACTGATGGATAACTTCTGGAATGTCCTGTCAATAATGCATCTGCTTCACCTTCATTGACAAGCATTGCTGCGAAATAATTTCTTTCGCGCATTAAATTCTGGGCGTCAAATAAAGATATTCCTCTTCTTTGTCTGGTGCTCCAATATACTTTTGCAAATTTGTTTCTTCTTGGCTCCTCGTCACTTGTTTTTGGATCTATAATGGGAACATCGGCATCAAAACCAAGTTCTTTTTTTAATTCCAAAATCACCTCTTTCTTTCCTAACAAAATAGGGAAACCAATTCCTTCTTCATATACAACTTGAGCAGCTTTAAGTACATCAAGATGGTCTGCTTCGGCAAAAACAATTCTTTTAGGATCCATTTTAGCTCTGTTGATCATCAATCGAACCATTTTATTATCATTACCCATACGATCCAAAAGCTCTTCCTCATATTTATTCCAATCAAGAATTGGATTTAAAGCCACACCTGAGTCCATGGCTGCTTTTGCCACTGCTGGGGCTACAACGGTTATCAATCTTGGGTCAAAAGGAGACGGAATTATATAATCGCGACCAAAAGTTAATTTGGTAGCGCCATACGCAATATTTACTTGCTCAGGAACGTGTTCTTTAGCTAAAGCGGCAAGCGCTCTAACAGCTGCCATTTTCATAGCTTCATTGATTTTTGTGGCGCGAACATCTAAAGCACCACGGAAAATATAAGGAAAACCAAGGACATTATTGACTTGATTAGGATGATCTGACCGTCCGGTTGCCATAATAACATCTTTTCGGGTAGCAATTGCAAGGTTATAATCAATTTCAGGATTTGGATTTGCCATTGCAAAAACGATTGGATTTTTGGCCATTCCCAATAACATTTTTGGCGTCATTATATCTCCCGAGGATAATCCCAAGAAAACATCTGCACCAACTAGAGCTTCTTCAAGACTCATTGGTTTCTTGTCTATGGCATATCGAAGTTGTAAAACAGATAAGGATGGATTGTCTTTTGTCAAAACACCTTTACTATTAAACATTAAGATATTTTCCAATTTTACTCCAAGTAAAATATACATATTAGCACAAGCTAGAGCGGCTGAACCTGCCCCTGAAACTACCACTTTTAAATCCTTTGGTTTTTTACCAGCTAATTCTAATGCATTCAATAATGCTGCTGAGGAAATAATTGCGGTTCCATGCTGATCATCGTGCATTACCGGAATATTTAATTCTTCGACTAATCTTCGTTCTATTTCAAAAGATTCTGGAGCTTTAATATCTTCAAGATTGATTCCTCCAAAGGTTGGAGCGATATTTTTGACAGTCTGAATAAATTCCTCAATGTTTTTTGTTCCAACTTCAATATCAAATACATCAATCCCGGCAAAAATTTTGAATAACAATCCTTTTCCTTCCATTACTGGTTTTGAAGCTTCAGGCCCAATGTCACCGAGCCCTAAAACCGCTGTTCCATTTGATATTACTGCAACAAGATTTCCTTTTGCCGTATATTTATAAACATTATTTATGTCTTTTGCGATTTCTAAACAAGGCTCTGCAACTCCCGGTGAGTATGCCAATGAAAGATCTCTTTGGGTGGCATATTTCTTAGTGGGAACTACCTGAATTTTTCCCGGTGTAGGTTTTGCATGATATAATAATGCTTCTAATCTTTTACTATTCTTATCCATTATTTTAAATTTTATTCGTACACACAAAGATATAAGACTTGGCTTAAAAAGGAAGCTTTTATAGCATTCATTTTACAAAAAATTACTCTTCTTGTTATATAAAAAAAATAGCTGCACAATTTGCAGCTATTTATCATGTAATTTGAATTTGAATCTATAATTTACTTCCGCTTATGTAAGAATCCAAATATTGAATTGTATCTTTTTGCATATCTATTATCGATTTTACAACATCTCCGATAGAGATAATCCCTATTATTGTATCATTTTCTAAAACCGGCAAATGTCTAATTTTTTTAGTGTACATCAATTCCATACAATAATCCAGATTATCTGTTGGCTTTACAGTTATCACATTTTCTGCCATAATTTCGTGAACTAGTGTTTCTTTCGATGATTTATCCTTCAAAGCGATTTTTCGAGCATAATCTCTTTCAGACAAAATACCTTTTAATAGATCATCTTCTACTACCAAGATTGCTCCAATATTTTTCTCGCTCATTGACACCAATGCTTCATATACTGTAATTGTTGGCAGTACTGAATATACTTCTTTTCCTTTCTTGCTCAAAATTTGATTTACTGTCATAATAGAATAATTTTAGTGGGTTATAAATTTAAAAAAAATATTCAATAAAGCTGACTTTTTTAATAAAATTAACTAATATGAAATCTATCTAAATACTAAAGCAAGGGAAAAATCATTTCAAAAATTCTATATTTCGCTTCAATCCTTCAAATTTTGTTCTTTTCAAAGGAGAATTTTTAAAAACAGACTTAAAAGTCTCTTCTGTGATTTCTGTCCAATCTTTCTTTGACATTGAAAGTATTTCGGGATTGGGATTAAAAAGTGGCTCGCTATGAGGTTTCGAAAATCTATTCCAAGGACAAACATCTTGGCAAACATCACAACCAAAAGCCCAATCATCAAACTTGCCTGTCATTTCTTGTGGTATATTTTCCTTGAGTTCAATTGTGAAATAGGAAATACATTTGCTGCCGTCAACTACATAAGGAGAAATAATAGCTTCGGTGGGACAAGCATCAATGCAAGCTGTGCAAGAACCACAATGATCAGTTGTGGCATTGTCGTATTCTAGATCTAAATCGATAATAAGTTCTGCAATGAAATAAAAAGAACCAACCTTTTGGGTCAATAAATTGCTGTTTTTTCCAATCCAACCCAAACCACTTTTGGCTGCCCAAGCTTTATCGAGAACCGGAGCTGAGTCTACAAAAGCACGACCTGAAACTTCACCAATATTTGATTGAATAGAAAAAAACAATTCCTTGAGTTTTTCCTTGATGACAAAATGGTAATCCTGTCCGTAAGCATATTTTGAAATTTTATAAGAATCTTGATTTTGAAATTCGGAAGGATAATAATTCAACAAAAGTGAAACAACGCTTTTGGCATCATCGACCAATAAAGTTGGATTTAATCTTTTGTCAAAACTGTTTACCATATAGGACATTTGACCGTTCATATTGTTTTTTAACCAATGTTCCAACCGTGGCGCTTCTTCTTCTAAAAATCCAGCTTTGGATATGCCACAAGATAAAAACCCGAGGCGCTTGGCTTCGGATTTTATGAATTGCGAGTATTTTTCTTTGTTGTTTATCAACTGAAAGATTAAAAAAGACCTCCTTGAATATTCGTTCTTACTTTTCCAAGATGTTTATATGCTTTTTCTGTAACTTCTCGTCCTCGTGGTGTTCGCATAATGAAACCTTCCTGAATTAAAAAAGGTTCGTAGACTTCTTCGATGGTTTCACTGCTTTCTGATACTGCAGTCGCCAAAGTAGACAAACCTACAGGTCCTCCTTTGAATTTATCGATAATGGTGTTTAGTATTTTATTGTCCATTTCGTCCAATCCGTGAGCATCGACATTCAACGCTTTTAAGGCATAACGAGCAATTTCAATATCTATAGTCCCATTTCCTTTGATTTGAGCAAAGTCACGAACCCGACGTAATAAAGCATTGGCAATACGCGGTGTTCCACGACTTCTGCCAGCAATTTCGATAGCGGCTTCCATCGAAATAGGCATTTTTAAAATCGTGGCACTTCTTTCTACAATTGTAGTTAAAAGTTCGGTTGTGTAATATTGTAGTCTTGATGAAATTCCGAAACGGGCGCGCATTGGAGCAGTCAATAAACCGGAACGTGTGGTCGCACCAATTAAGGTAAATGGATTTAGATTAATTTGTACTGTTCTGGCATTAGGTCCAGATTCAATCATAATATCAATTTTGAAATCCTCCATTGCCGAATATAAATACTCTTCGACAATTGGGCTTAATCTATGAATTTCGTCAATAAACAGAACGTCTCTTTCTTCGAGATTGGTAAGCAAACCTGCCAAATCCCCAGGCTTATCGAGAACTGGCCCTGAAGTGATTTTTATTCCAACTTGCAGTTCATTGGCCAAAATGTTTGCTAGAGTAGTCTTTCCTAATCCCGGAGGTCCGTGAAATAAAGTGTGATCTAGCGCTTCATTTCTTTGGTTTGCTGCTTGAACAAAAACTTTCAGGTTTTCCAATATTTGTTCCTGCCCTGCAAAATCGTCAAAAGATAATGGCCTCAATTTTTTCTCGAGATCTAGTTCTTCTGGATTATAACCGCTGTTTGTTGGATCTAAGTTTTCATTCATTCTACAAATATAACAAAGTTATAAGCAAATAAAAATGCCTTTCGAAAGGAAAGGCATTTAAATATATTTAGTTTATTTTAACCCGTTGGGTGCAATTATTTAAAGTAAAATAAATTGAATAAATATTGGTCAAGATACTGAAATTCAGTATCTTGAAGTCGCTAAACCGCCAATAT
>NZ_JAYWCK010000123.1:0-30607 GCF_043780635.1 Flavobacterium sp. | reverse complement strand
ACACCTTTAAAAAACTGTGTTCTTGTTTTTTCACCCTCTTTAATTTCGTAATAAACTGTGATAGTATCACCAGCTCCGAATTCAGGGAAATCTTTTTTTGCAACTAATTCGTCTTTAACGAATTTCATTAAATCTGCCATTTTTATTTTTTATTATGGTTTTAAAAAGAGCAACATTCACGGTTTTCGCCAGAGGTTGGTCTAATGAGGGTGCAAAAGTAAAAAAATATTTTGAATTTTAAATTATAAATTTTGAATTATTTGAGCGTTTTTACCGCAACATTTAAAATTTATAATTTAAAACTTAAAATAAATCTACTCTTCCAATAAATCGGGTCGTCTATTTTTAGTATGTTCAAACGCCATGTCTTCGCGCCATTTGTCGATTTTTGCAAAATTTCCACTAGTCAAAACTTCTGGAACTTTCCATCCTTTGTAATCAGCGGGTCTTGTATATATTGGGCCTGATAATAAACCATCTTGAAAACTGTCTGTCAATGCTGAGGTTTCATCGCTCAAAACTCCTGGAATTAATCTTATTAATGTGTCACATAACACTAAAGCACCTAATTCTCCACCGGACAAAACATAATCACCAATCGAAATTTCTTTGGTGATAAAATGATCACGAACTCTTTGATCCACACCTTTATAATGACCACAAAGAATGATGATGTTTTCATACATTGACATTGTGTTTGCCATTTTTTGATTCAAAGTTTCTCCGTCTGGCGACATATAAATGATTTCGTCGTAGGTTCTTTCGCTTTTCAAATGCGTGATGCAATCATCGATAGGTTGTATATTCATCACCATTCCGGCTCCACCACCATAAGGATAATCATCGACACTCTTTTGTTTGTTGGTGGTATAGTCCCGTAAATTATGAATGTGAACTTCCACAATTCCTTTGTCAATAGCACGTTTCATCATCGAAGCATCAAAAGGACTTCGCAATAATTCTGGGAGAACGGTAATAATGTCGATGCGCATAATTTATTTTCTAGGTTGTAAAGGTACAAAGTTTTGGAGATTGAAAAGTTCAAGGTTTTCAAATTTTCAAATCATCTATTTAATTCGTAAATTTGCACTTCAATAAAAAACAATAAAAATGGAAAACGGAATATACGCTAAATTCAACACCACTAAAGGATCGATTTTAGTAAAACTTACACACGATTTGACACCTGGAACAGTAGGTAATTTTGTAGCACTTGCCGAAGGGAATATGGAAAATAAAGTAAAACCTCAAGGAGTTAAATTCTATGATGGATTAAAATTCCATAGAGTAATTCCTAATTTTATGATTCAAGGCGGTTGCCCTCAAGGAACCGGAACAGGAGATCCAGGATACAAATTTGATGATGAATTTCATCAAGGCTTACGTCACGATGCACCAGGGGTTTTGTCAATGGCAAATTCTGGTCCAGGTTCAAATGGATCGCAATTTTTCATCACACATGTGGCAACACCTTGGTTAGATGATAAACACACGGTTTTTGGAAATGTAATTGAAGGTCAAGATGTTGTTGATGCAATTGCTCAAGGCGATACATTAGAAACTCTTGAAATTATTAGAGTAGGTGAGGAAGCTAAAAACTGGAATGCAATTGAAGCTTTTGTTGGTTTAAAAGGTGCTCGACTAAAACGTGCTGCAGCTTTAAAAGCAGAAACAGAAGCAAAAATGGAAAAATTAGCTGCTGGTTTCGAAAAAACTGAAAGCGGTTTGCGTTACCAATTTATACAAAGGGGAGACGGTAAACAGGCTGAAAAAGGAAAAACAGTTTCGGTTCATTATGAAGGTTCATTAGAAAACGGAAAAGTTTTTGATTCTTCATATCCAAGAAAAAAACCAATCGAATTCAAATTAGGAATCGGCCAAGTTATAGAAGGTTGGGATGAAGGCATCGCTTTATTGAAAGTGGGTGACAAAGCCCGTTTTGTTATTCCGTCTGATTTAGGATACGGTCCAGCAGGAGCAGGAGGAGTAATTCCACCAAACGCAACCTTGATTTTCGATGTTGAATTAATGGAGGTTAAATAGTATTCAGTGATCAGTTTTTAGTGGTCAGTGATTAGTTTTATATATAAAAATCCCAAAGCGAAAGTTTTGGGATTTTTTTTATCATATAAATTTTCGGGAAACTCGAAGGGCGGTAAAAGACGAAGTAAGTCAGATTCGTTATACTCGTTATGAGATTCCTCGTGCCTCGGAATGACAACTAAATAAATTTTATTTTTTCCACTTAATATCACAACCCAAACTTGGTTTCTGGTTGGGATTAATGATTCGGTTATAAATTACTCCGTCAATGGCCCCACGCAAATCACTTCCGCTTAACGGAATACCATTTCCAGGTCGGCTGTCGTCGAGTTGGCCGCGATAAACTAATTTGTTTTGGTTGTCAAACAAAAAGAAATCAGGTGTACAAGCGGCATCATATCCTTTGGCAACTTCTTGCTTTTCATCATACAGATAGGGAAATTCAAAATTATTTTCGAAAGCGAATTCGGTCATTAGTTCCGGAGAATCCTCGGGAAATTTATTCACGTCATTACTCGAAATAGCCACAACCCCAATGCCTTGCACACGGTAATCATTAGCAATTCGTACCACTTCGCGAATAACATGGTGCACAAAAGAACAGTGATTACAGATGAACATCACGAGAGTCCCTTTTTCACCTTTTATAGCTGCAAAAGAAAAATTGGAATCGGCAGAATTGGTGTCTTTTAAATAAAATTCGGGAGCAACAGTTCCCAGTGCTAAAATATTCGATAGTGTTTTTGACATTTTTCGTTTCGATTTTAAAGTTTAAAGTTACTAAAAATTGTTGTTTTTTAACTTGAAAACTGTAATTTGGTCTTTATTATTTTTTGACAATTGCTCTAAACTTGAAACCTTAAATCGCTATGGATTTAATCTGGACAGAATTCGAAAGAGTAGAAATGAGAGTGGGAACAATACTTGAAGTCAATGATTTTCCCGAAGCACGAAAAACAGCATATCAACTCACTATTGATTTTGGAGCTACAATTGGCATTCGAAAAACTTCTGCACAAATCACCAAACGCTACAATAAAGAGGAATTAGTGAATCGCCAAATCATTGCCGTGGTTAATTTTCCTAAAAAACAAATCGGAAAATTTATGAGTGAATGCCTAGTGCTTGGAGCAGTGGGTGAGGAGGGTGACGTGATTTTATTGGCACCCGATTTCAAAATTGAAAATGGATTGAGAATTGGATAAAAAAAGTCCAAAAATCTTTCGACTTTCGGACTTTTTAGTTTTGGTTAGTTATTTTTGGTTGTTGTATTAAAATTAAATATCATCAAATTCAATATCAGTAAAACTTGATGTTGATGGCAATTCTACTTCCTCCTCTTCGGATTTTTCGGAATCATATTCTTTTTTGAAGTCTTTTTGGTGTCTTTCAGAGATTACTTCCTCGCCTTTGTGGTTTAAAACATAAGAAGTCATTTCTTCCAGAATTTCAGTGAAAGCAGCAAAATCTTCTTTGTATAAGTAAATTTTGTGTTTTTTGAAGTGAAAAGAACCATCTGCTTCGGTAAATTTCTTGCTTTCGGTAATGGTAATATAATAATCATCAGCTTTTGTGGCTCTTACATCAAAGAAATAAGTTCTTCTTCCGGCTCGTAAAACTTTAGAAAATATCTCTTCTTTTTCTAACATATCATTTTCTCTCATAATCATTCTGTCAATTTAGTGTTGTTAAGCAGTAATCAAAAATCCAAAAAATAGTTGTATTACACAACAATTATTGCAATTCTTTTTCAGAAAGTTGTTTCAAATATAAGTCGGCATAATAACCTTCTTGATTTATCAGTTGATTATGAGAACCTTGCTCAATAATTCGACCTTCGTCGAGGATGATAATTCTGTCTGCATTTTTTGCTGATGACACCCTATGACTTACAATAATAGTGGTTTTGTCCTTACAAATTTCCTGTAGATTATTCAAAATAGCCTCTTCGGTTTCCGTATCCACTGCCGATAAGCAATCGTCAAAAAGCAATATTTTTGGATTTTTGATAATCGCTCTTGCTATCGAAACACGTTGTTTTTGTCCGCCAGAAAGCGTGATTCCTCTTTCGCCAAGAATGGTTTCGTATCGTTTGTTGAAACCCATAATATTGTCGTGAACCACGGCACTTTTCGCGGCTGCTTCCACTTCTTCGTCGGTGGCATCTTCTTTACCAAATTTGATATTGTTTTTCACACTGTCCGAAAACAAAAAAGCATCTTGTGGCACGATTCCAATGCTGTTTCTCAAATCATATAAGTTGACCTTGCTTATTTCCTTTCCGTCAATATTAATTCGACCTTCAGTGACATCATACAAACGCGAAATCAAGGAAATTATGGTCGATTTTCCCGAACCTGTTTTTCCCAGAATTGCCAAAGTTTCGCCTTTTTGAACCGTAAAACTAACATTTTCCAATGCTTTTATATTGGTGTCTTCATAAGTATAGCTCACATTTTCGAAAGAAATTGCGCCTTCAATTATTGATTTTTCAGGTTTTTTGTTTTGGATTTCCGGTACTATTTTCAGGAATTCGTTGATTCGTTTTTGAGAAGCTTCGGCTTCCTGAACCATTGAGGAAACCCAACCCAATGACGCAACAGGCCAAGTCAGCATATTGACATACAAAATAAATTCAGCAATGGTTCCAATGCTTTTGATGGTTCCGTTGATGTACATTAATCCACCAAAATAAATTACGACCAAGTTGCTAATTCCAATAAGTGCCATCATCAATGGGCCAAATAAGGCTTGAATTCTTGCCAAACTCAAGCTTTTGCTTTTGCTTTCATTGGCTAATTCCACCATATTGTTTTGGTGTTGTTCTTCTAACGAATAGGCTTTTATTACTCGTAATCCCGAAAATATTTCTTGGGTAAAACTGGAAACTTTGGATAAATATTGTTGGAAAACGGTACTCCTTTTATTGATTTCGGAACTTATCCTGAAAATGGCATAAGACAAAATAGGCAAAGGCAACAAGGTGTACAATGTCAATCGTGGCGAAACATTGAACATATATACAATCACGATGGCAAAGCGAATGATGGTGTTTATGGTGTACATCACGGCTGGACCAACGTACATTCTCACCTTGGAAACATCTTCACTAATGCGGTTCATCAAATCTCCGGTTCGGTTTTGTTTGTAGAAATTATGGGAAAGGTTTTCGTATTGCCTGAAAACTTCGTTTTTCAAATCGAATTCGATGTGGCGTGACATAACAATCAAGGTTTGTCGCATCAAAAAAGTAAGGAACCCAGCAATGATTGTGGTAGCAACAATCAGTAGAATATTGGAAATTAATTCCTGCTGAATTACGGATTTTGCTACAGTTTTATCTTTAGCAAATTCTTCTATTATATTGAAGGACTTGCTGATTAATTTTGGTGTAAACAAGGAAAATATCTGGGCAATAATGGTAATAACGATGCCTATTAAAAAGCTGTATTTATATTTGACGAAATATTTATTTAAATAACTTAATTCTTTCATAGTGATATAATAATCTTAAGAATTCCAAAGGTAAGATGAAATTCAGATATTTTTCAAGTTTAATTCTTTTTTAAAAGATGAAATTCTTATTTTTGCAGACTAATTTAATAAAAGTTCTTACAAGGTGGTAAACAGAAGACATATTCGCGTCAAGGTTATGCAATCCATTTATGCGATGCATCAAAATGGATCAGATGATTTAGAAAAAGAAGAAAAATTCCTTTTTCATAGTATTGATGCCATTCAGGATTTATACCTTATAATGATTTCCTCTCTGATAGAAATTTGTAAAAAAGAAACTGTCTTTTTGCATAAATCAAGTCAAAAACATCTTGCCACTCCTCAGGAACGCAAGCCCAACGAAAAGTTTATCAAGAACAGTATTTTTCAACTTCTTGCCGAAAACAATTCTTTGAGTATTGCTTTAGAAAATCGAAAAATCAACAATTGGACATTGAACGATGATTATATTTTAATCCTTCTTAATGCTATCAAGCAAAGCAAAATATATGCAAAATATATGAGCAATGCGGTTAATACTTTTGAAGAAGACAAAGAATTTATCATTGATTTGTTTACGGAAGTGATTGTTCCAAATGAAAAATTATACGAATATTTAGAAGACAACAAATTGACTTGGATTGATGATATTCCGGTGGTAAATACTGAAATCATCAAGCAATTGAAAGCCTTGAAACCTGTTGAAGAGGAAAATTTCAGGGTTCCAAAATTATTCAAAGACAACGAAGACCGAGATTTTGTAAAAGATTTATTTAGAAAAACAGTCCTAAATGAATCCGAATTAGCAAAGGAATATATTGATAAAACACCTAATTGGGACAGTGATAGAATTGCCGAAGTTGATACCATTATTCTTAAAATGGCCATTTGCGAATTTCTGAAATTCCCTTCGATTCCAGTGAAAGTTACGTTGAATGAATATTTAGAACTTGCCAAAGAGTATTCTACTCCAAAAAGCAGTATTTTTATCAACGGAATTTTAGACAACTTAGTAAAAGAACTACAAGCCAGCAACAGAATTGTAAAAGCTGGTCGTGGATTAATGTAAAAACAATTATAAACAAAAAAAGAATTTTAAAATTATGGGACAATTAACTCAATTTGCGCCGTTTTTATTAATGTTTGTGGTAATCTATTTCTTTATGATCAGACCACAACAAAAAAGAGCCAAAAATGAAAAAGAATTCGAAAGTGCATTGAAAGTAGGTGATAAAATCATTACAAAAAGTGGACTTCACGGTAAGGTTGCAGAACTTTCTGAAGGAACGGTTGTTATCGAAACTATGGCAGGAAAACTTAAAATGGAGCGTTCCGCAATTTCTATGGAAATGAGCGCCACTTTGAACAAAAAATAAATCTAGTTTTACAGTTAAAAAAAAATTCCTTCTGAATCTTCGGAAGGAATTTTTTTATGAACTGAAACCACAAAAATCTATTTTTCTATACTATTTTGCTTTTTGTTTTTCTTTAATGACGTTTGGTAATGCAGTCAACTCTGCAATTTTAACAATCACGTCAATTGCTTTTTGGATACTTTCTACGGGAACATATTCGTATTTTCCGTGAAAGTTGTGTCCACCAGCAAAAATATTCGGGCAAGGCAAGCCTTTATAGGATAATTGGCAGCCATCAGTTCCTCCACGAATTGGTTTTATGATTGGTTTAATTCCCAATTGTTTCATGGCATTTTCGGCAATATCCACAATATGTTTTACAGGCAAAACCTTTTCCTTCATATTGTAATATTGGTCTTTTATCTCGGCGATTACTATGTCTTCACCAAATTGTTTTGCAAATTTCTTGTTGAATTTTTTGGTAATTTTTTCGATTAATTCTTTGCGTTTGGCGAATTTTTTCTTACTGTGATCTCTGATAATGAGTTCCAAAACGGTTTCTTCGATACTTCCTGTTAAATTATGAACGTGAAAAAATCCTTCGTACCCTTTTGTTTCCTGTGGAGTTTCGCCTTTTGGCAATTCGTTGATAAAATCATTCGCGATAAGCATTGAATTGATCATTTTTCCTTTTGCATAACCAGGATGAACGCTTTTTCCCTTGAAAGTGATTTTGGCTCCAGCCGCATTAAAATTTTCATATTCCAATTCGCCTACCTGACTTCCGTCCATTGTGTAAGCCCAATCGCAGCCAAATTTTTCGACATCAAAATGATGCGCACCACGACCAATTTCTTCATCTGGAGTGAAGCCAACCCTTATTTTTCCGTGTTTGATTTCGGGATTTTTGACTAGGAATTCCATTGCCGTCATAATTTCGGTAATTCCGGCTTTGTCATCTGCGCCAAGAAGCGTGGTTCCGTCAGTTGTAATTAAGGTTTGTCCTTTGTATTGCAATAAATCCTTGAAATATTTTGGAGATAAAATAATATTCTGCTCCGCATTTAATACAATGTCTTTACCATCATAATTTGAAATAATTTGAGGTTTAACATTGGCACCCGTAAAATCTGGTGTTGTGTCAAAGTGAGAAACAAAACCAATTGTGGGAACATCGTGGTCAACATTTGACGGCAAAGTGGCCATAATGTATGCTTTTTTGTCGATGGTTGCCTCTTTCATTCCAATGGTTTTTAGTTCTTCAACCAATTTATTGGCCAAATCCCATTGTTTTTTAGTACTTGGAGTTGTTTCTGAACTTGAATCTGATTCGGTGTCAATAATTACGTAACTTATAAAACGGTCTATAATATGTTGCATTTTGTATTTTTTATACAAATATAATCAATTTCATAAGGGCAAAAGTCATTTCTTTATTATTTGGACATAACTTAAAAAGATATGTTTTTCAAAATAATATATGTAAGTTTATATTTATAAAAACTTGATTATCAACAATTAATGTTGTATTTTATTATAAATAAATCAACAGTATAACTTTTTTATTGTTAAATTTATTCCCAAATTTCCCCAAAATATTTTTTCAAAAGAATTTTTAACTATTTGTATATTAATAATTTAAATCTTTAACTTATGAGAAAACTATTTTTATTTGTCTTGTGTGCTTCCTTATTTGTTGGTTGCAAAAAAGAAGCAGCTATGGAACCCGCAACAACAACTGCAGATACTGCTAAAACAGTTGCACCTGCCGAATTTGCAGATGCTAAATACACTGAAATTGGCAAGGCAGCACTCGCTGCAATGACTAGTGGAGATATGGACGGATGGACCGCAAATTATGCGGAGAATGCAAAATATTATTGGAATGCCGGCGACAGTTTAATTGGAAAACCTGCAATAGATAAATATTGGAGAGATCGAAGAATGAATGTAATTGAAACAATCTCCTTTAAAAATGACATTTGGTTGCCCGTTAAAGTTAACAAACCTCAACAAAAAATAGAAAAGGCTGGTGTTTGGCTATTGGGCTGGTACCAAGTAACTGCTAAATACAAAGGAGGTTCATCAATGACTCAATGGATGCATATTCTTTACCATTTTGACGATAATGACAAGATAGATGAGGTTAATCATTATGTGGATCGTGTACCCATTATGGCTGCATTACCACAAAAGAAATAGCGGTTGACTATAATTGAATTAAAAACGGTGCTTTTTGGCACCGTTTTTTTTGTTAATTTTCTTCAGTTGGAAACTCAAAAGCATAACTTTTCCCTATAATAAAGACAATTCCGTGAATAATTGACTCCGGAAAAAAATCGAGTTTGTTAAGGAAATAATCGTACGTTTTATTATTGTAATTCGTTATGACAAAAGGCAATGAGTTTGATGTCAAAAAAATGTTATTTATATTGTTATCAATTGAAACAGTTGCATTAAAATTCGAATGACTTATTTTTTTATTGTCTTTTTTCAATTGAATGAATTCAAAAGTTGACAGTGGAATACTTTGGTCGATATGGTGAAAGACTATTGATTTTGCAGTGTCTATCATTATCCATTTTTGAAATTCTTTGCAATACACTTCATTAAATGAATGTCCGCCAGAAACAGTTGAATCATTTGATAAATTCTTCATTCCCCATTCCTTAACTTTTAGATCATTTATCACACAAAAATTATTATAAATCTGTGAAAAATCACTGCAAACTCCTCCTTCACCATTAATCATTTTGCTTAAAGCTGTAGTGGATGATTTTCCTAATCCTGGCCCTCCTTTGATATTATTTTTGAGCCAGATTGCTATTTTTAGAGCCTTATCATAATCAGTGAAATCATCAGTGAAACCTGTAAATATTATCTTGTTTATTTCTGAATATAGCGGCGGAATGTTACTTTTCTCATTGATGTCATTGTAGCAAAAACTTTCAATAGAGTCTATTGATGCCTTTTTAGATACTAATCTAAATCTAATTTTATACAATAAAGGATGTCTTCTTAAATACCAATATATAGATTTACTCATTGTTTGCCTATGAATTTGGGATTCCAATGTTTTTTCTAATGACAAAAATTATACACAATAGATTTTGGGGATTTTATGTGTACTACTTTTCGAAAGTAACAATAATTTATTTAGAAAGTCAAAAAAAAAGTGCAAAGGGAAAAAATAGACGACCAAATGTTACATATTGCTTATCAAAACTCCAAATTCTCTAACCTTGTCCCAATCAGTATATTCAATTTTAGTTTTTGAATTGGTTGGTCCTTTTGTCATCCACATTATCAATTGAATCATCAATCTGTCGGTAAAAGGGTATTTTTGATAGTCGAGTTTCCCAGCAAATACAGCTGATTTATTAGGAATCCAATCAATAGTTTGAAGGAATTTGATATAATAGGGATTAGTTTCCGGTGTTGCTTTTTCTGGTTTTCTTGCCACAAGATTTACCGAAAAAAAAGCATTTTCGGTTTTATTAAGATCTGCTTTATTCTTGTTAATGAATTCGATTATTTTTGGATTGTGTTTTCCATATCGAATGCTTGCACCTATCAAGAACTTGTCAAAATCAGTGACTTTCTTGTCGAAATCCTCAATTGAGAACAGTTCGACTGTGTTTCCTTTTTCGACTAATATTTCTTTGATTACGTTGCAGATTTTCAAAGTTTGTCCATCTACTGTTGAGTATAGAATTCCGATTTTAGTTTTCATATAATAGAAATTTAATTGTACTAATTTAAGGATAATTTATTACAAAATGCAATGAGAATGAAACTAATTAACAGAGTTTTATATAAACAAAAAAAATCTCCTTTTGGGAGATTTTTTATAAAACTAGGAATTGAATTATACCGATTATGTTTTCCAAATAGTCCAATATAGATTGAACGATTTTCATATTACATCGGGATTATATAAAAACTTTTTTAGATTAATTTATATTCATAAATGGTATTAAATCCTAAAAGTCCCTCCAAAAGAAATGATTGTTTCCCCAAAGAAAAACTCTTGCGACGCATGATCTGTGGTGCTTTTTGTAGTACGAATGTCTGGCATATTGATATAACCACCTTTCAAATCACCTTCAATAGTAAAATACTTGAAAATAGTCAAGTTAATACCTGCTTTAAGTGAAGTTCCATAACCCGATACGTGAAAATCATCGTGTCTTTCTTTCCCCATAAGTGTAGTATTGGTTTTTGGATATAATAATCCAAAGCCAAAACCTTCGTTGATATTTACTTGAAATTTATCGGTGTTTTTTATCCCAAACCAATGTGAAATATCGTCTTGTCTACCAAATTCAGTATAAATATAATTCAAACCATCAGTATGTTCGAACATTAGGAAATCTTCTGTCATTAAAGTTGGTGTGTTAACGTAACCACCATTGAAAGGAGGGTTTCCATCAATAACTCCCGTTACATTAGCAGTTTGATTTTGCGTCATTACATATTTCATATGGTCTAACCCTATAGAAACACTATAATGATCTGTAATGAAATATCCCAATTTAAAATTGGTTTGAGGTATTGTCATTTTACCTGGAGTTATGTAATCAACATGCCAACCTTTTGGTTTGTCATGAGCAGTCGCATTTTGAACCAAAAAATTGTAATCACTGCCCACAAAATGGATGTCTGAATGCGAAAATACTTCTCTGTTTCCGCCCCAAGAAATGGTAAATTTTCCTTTGTTATGAGCTGTATATCTTTCTTTTAAGACGGTATCGTTTTGTGCCAATAAGTTAATTGAAATGAAAAATATAAAAAATGCCGGGTATATAAAATTTGTTTTCAAAATAGTATATTTAAAATTGATTGATCGTTTTTCTAATAGCAACTAATTTGGTCATTAATGATTCAAAATAGTCTAAATGAAGCATATTTGCACCATCACTTTTTGCATTAGCTGGATCGAAATGAGTTTCTATGAAAATTCCATCTACCCCAACAGCGATTCCGGCTTTGGCAATGGTTTCAATCATATCGGGTCTTCCACCTGTTACACCAACAGTTTGGTTGGGCTGTTGCAAAGAATGAGTTACGTCAAGAACAGTAGTTGCATATTGTTGCATCGTAGGAATTCCGCGGAAATCAACAATCATATCTTGGTATCCAAACATCGTTCCGCGATCGGTTACCATCACGTTTTGGTTGTTGCAATCCAATACTTTTTGTACAGCGTGTTTCATGCTTTCCGGACTCATAAATTGTCCTTTTTTCAAGTTGACTACTTTTCCTGTATTGGCAGCAGCCACAAGTAAATCAGTTTGACGAACTAAGAAAGCGGGAATTTGCAATACATCAACATATTCAGCTGCCATCGCTGCATCTTCATTAGTATGAATATCCGTAACGGTGGGAACTCCAAAAGTCTCAGAAACTTTTCGAAGAATTCGCAGTGCTTTTTCATCACCAATTCCGGAAAAACTATCTATTCTAGAGCGATTGGCTTTCTTGAATGAACCTTTAAAAACGAATGGGATTTCTAATTTATCAGTAATTCCAATTAGTTTTTCGGCAATTCGCATCGCCATTTCTTCACCTTCAATTGCGCAAGGTCCAGCTAATAGGAAGAAGTTGCCACTATCAGTATGTTTTATTTGTGGAATATGTTTTATGTTCATAGTGTGATTTTTGAAAGTGCAAAGATAGTTAGGATTTGTGATTTACGATTTACGATTTAGAATTAATTTTTCTTCAGGCTAAGGCCGACAGGAACCATCAGGACTCCTTTTTCGTAAATATTCAAATAAAGTGTTACTGGATTTCTTAGACCTTCCCATCTTAATTGGTAAACATCGAGAAAACCAGCACCCATTTCGCTTCTTTTTGTTGGAAAGGGACAGCAACTTTCTAATTTTGTGTAGTTGATTTTTTCTCCATTTGGTCCAGCCAAAGCATTCAAAAAACGCTCTTGGTTAATAGTTCCGTTATTGGTACCACCATAATAAAATATATTAATGGGATAATCTGTATTGTAACCGTATTTTTTGTCTTTGCTGAATTCTGTTATAATAAATGCATTGTTACTTCCCAATGTTGGAGTTGGAGCATTGTCATCTACGTTTTTTAAAGTAGATTGAGTGCTCGTACAAGAAGTGAAAATGGATAGTAGTGCGATAAATAGTGCTATTTTTTTCATAATTATGGTTTTTAGAATCTTTATTGTAAAAGATCCTCAATGTAATTTAATAACAAATTTAAACTGTATTGCTGCGATAAACAACAATTATGCTTTAATAATTCTACTTTATAAAATTAGAATTATTATTTTCGCCAAATAAAAGAAATACTATGGATTTTATTTTTCAAACCTGGCCTTGGTATGTTTCAGGTTTTTTGATAGGAATGGTGATGCTTAGCCTGATTTATTTTGGGAAAACTTTTGGCATGTCAACTAACCTACGTTCCCTATGTGCTATGACAGGATTGGGAAAAAAAGTAGGGTTTTTTGATTTTGATTGGAAAGCGCAACGTTGGAATTTATTGGTCGTTTTAGGTGCAATGTTTGGTGGTTTTGTTGCAGTTCATTTTATGAGCGATGCTTCAAATGTTGCTATCAACCCAAAAACTATTGCACAGCTTGCTCAACTTGGTATCGATGCTCCAAATGGGAAATTATTACCCGACGCTTTATTTGGAAATGCTATTTTTCAATCTCCTAAAAACATTTTAATATTGACAATCGGAGGTATTTTGATAGGTTTCGGAACCCGTTATGCAAGCGGATGTACATCAGGTCACGCTATTTATGGTTTAAGTAGTTTTCAGTTACCTTCTTTAAAAGCCGTGATTGGGTTTTTTATTGGAGGACTGATTATGGTTCATTTTATTTTTCCCTTAATTTTTTAGTTATGAATGCATTAAAATACATACTTGTCGGGTTTGTTTTCGGGATTGTTTTAACAAAATCTGAAGCTGTTTCTTGGTACCGAATCTATGAAATGTTTGAATTTCAGTCGTTTCATATGTACGGAATAATTATGGTTGCCATTGCCACAGGAGTTGTGGGAATTCAAATAATAAAAAGAAAAAACATTAAAGATATTAAAGGATTGCCAATAGAAATTATTGACAAAGAACCCGGTTCCACTCGGTTTTGGGTTGGCGGGATTTTCTTTGGATTGGGTTGGGCATTAGTTGGTTCTTGTCCCGGACCTATATTTATATTAATTGGAGCAGGATTTTTACCAATGATATTGGTGCTTTTTGGAGCGCTTTTCGGAACTTTCTTATACGGTTTGTTTAAAGATAAATTACCGCATTAAAATATGATAAATTGAAATAAAAAAAGCATTTTCTAAAAAAGAAAATGCTTTTTTTGTTGAGTTGAACTTAAAAAAATTACACTATTTCGGCACTTAAACCTGCTTCGAGTAATTGAGTGCATTGTGGTTTTAGTTTTTCTAAAATGCCAGTTTTTACGGTGCATTTTCCATTATAATGCACAATCAATGAGCATTGTTCCGCTTGTTCGGGAGTGTGTTCGCAAACCCGAATTAAGGTGTCAATTACGTGGTCAAAAGTGTTTACATCATCATTAAAAACTATAATTTCGTTGTTTATGGATGTAGCTTGTTTTAAGCTAACTTTTTCTCTTACTTTTTCTTTTGTACTCATTTTTAGATAATTTGTAGGTTTAAATAAAAATACAGATAGTTCTATTTAATTTTTTCAAAAACACAAAATGTAAAATTTTGTGTAGTTTCAAAAGGTGTTATATGATCTTCAGCAATGCATTTTAATTTCTTGAAACTTTTTGAAAATTGATTTTCCATCTCCATTTCCGAGTACTGTTTAATTTCCAAACCGCTACATTTTTTGGGTCCGTTTTCTGAAAAAGCACCTACTATCAGAAAATCAGTAACCCATTTTTCAGTGATTTCGATATACTTTTTTATTTGTTCCGGCATTGTCAAAAAATGAAATGTGGCTCGGTCATGCCAAATGTCATAAGAAGTTTCCGGTTTAAATTCAGTTACATCAGATACAATCCAGCTTACTTTATCGGCATTTTTACCAAGCCTTTTTTGGGCTCTTTTCAATGCTTTGGAAGAAATATCCAAAACTGTTATGTTTTCATATCCTTCTTCCAATAAAAAATCAACTAATTTGCTGTCACCACCGCCAACATCAATAATTTTTGCTGACTTTCCTAAATGAGTTTCACTAATAAAATCAAGCGAAGTTTTTGGATTTTCCTGTGTCCAGCTTACTTCGTTGGGTTGTTTGGTTTCGTAGACCGTTTCCCAATGATTTTTCCTGTCGATTTCCATTTTTATAATTTTGAATACTAATTTACATATTTTAGGGATACCCAATTATTTCTTTCGAACTTTTTAACATATGTTAGTCCTTTTTCGGTGCAAGAAGCATCGATAAATGGAATGTCTTCTTCGTAAAAACCGCTTAATAGTAAGGTTCCTTTTGGATTTAAGCAATCCACATAACTTTGCATATCGTTCAACAAAATATTTCTGTTGATATTAGCAATGACCAAATCATATTTTTTGTCTTTCAATAAGGCAGCGTCCCCTTCATAAACTGAAATATGCTTGCAATTGTTGCGTTCGGCATTTTCAATGGAATTCAAATAACACCAGTTGTCAATGTCAATGGCATCAGTAGGTTGTGCGCCTTTCATTTCGGCCAAGATTGCCAAAATTGCTGTTCCGCAACCCATATCCAAAGTTTTCATTCCTGTAACATCCATTTCTAATAAATGCTGAATCATCATATGGGTAGTTTCGTGATGACCCGTTCCAAAACTCATTTTAGGCTCTATAACAATATCAAATTCAGCATCAGTTTTTGGATGAAAAGGAGCGCGAACATGGCAATTTCCATCTACATCGATAGGTTCAAAATTCTTTTCCCATTCTTCGTTCCAATTGACTTGATCTATTTCTTCTACTTTGTAAGAAATGGTAAATTCAGGCGATTTCAATATGAATAAATCATCAAGAATTCCTTCTGTCCAAAGGTCTCTTTGAATGTAAGCGACAATGCCCAAATCACTGTCGATAAAACTTTCGAAAGGAAGTTCACCCAGTTCAGCAATCAGGATTTCAGAACCTAGTTCTTTTGGTTCAACCGTGAAATGATAGCCTAAATATATATTTGACATAAAAATTATTTTTTGCAAAGGTAGTATTTCTCTTTTTATCGATTAGTGTAAAACAAAAAAATAGGATTGAATCCTATCAACCCTATTTTGGGAACCAATGAACCGAAAAAATTTAATTTTAATGAATCCCCGATTTATAGTTCTGCTAATTCACCCTCGTTCGCTATTTTGCAAATGATATGAAAATCGATGTCTATCCATTCGCTTACTTTTATCATTCCCATCATTTTGGTTTCAGGAGTTAGTCCAAAATCCTGTATGCTCAATTTTTTGCTGCCATTTATGGTATATACATCGCCATTGCTAACAAATGTAATCGGAATGGAATAATGTCTTGTTTTGCCAGTAATTGTGATGTTGATTAATGCTACTCCGTTATATGTTTTTCCTTTATCGGAGAGTGGTTGTAAGTCTAAATAATTAAGTTGAACTTGTAGGACAGGGTAGGTGTCCGATTTCAATAACTTTAAAAAGTCTTTTAAAGCCATGGCATTGTTAGAAACAAAGTTTTTGACCACTACCGAAAGTTTGTTTTGGCTTACAAATATTTTGTTTTGTTTTTGTGTCGTTACCACTGACAACTTGCTTCTGGAGAGTTGGTCCCCATTTTGATATATTTTGAAAGACAAAATATTTGTTGATCCATTGATGGTCAATGAACTGTTTTTTTGTATTTCTGCAGAAACTAAACTTTGCGCTTTTGCAGATAGAGAAATTATGAAACTTAATGCCAGTAAACTAATTAGCTTTTTCATAATACAAAAAATAATAGCATTTTTAAATTAAAACTGGCAAGCACTAGTCTTGCCAGTTTCTAACAAAAATCAACTAGAAACTAATAGTAGCTTCAAATACTAAACCTTTGAAATTACCACCATAAAAGTTGTTTGCATTTCCAGTAGGTACGTTTCCTGCAAATTGTGTGTAATCTTTATAGTTTTGACTAACATAATCTAGTTTAGCCAAAATGTTTTTAGTCATAAACCAACCAATGCTTGATTCAACTCTATCTACTGTAACTTTTTTCGCATCTGCATTAGATAGTTTTCCAGAAACAGTATTGTATTTTCCTGCTATGTAGAATTGTTGTGTTTTTCCAAATCTGTAAACAACGTCACCGGCATATTGGTTAACAGTACGTTTTGCGTCAACACCTGCTTTATCTCCTCCTGAAGCTAATTCGATAGTTCCAAAGAATTCAAAACCTTTGTATTTTACAAATGGGTTGAACATAAGTGAAGTAGCCCAGTTTTTGAAACCAGGGTTGAATGTTCCTTCTGGTGTTGAGGTTTTGTTGTAGTTAAGAGGAACAGCAACTCCATTATTAGTATAAGCGTTATTGTTCAATACACCTGCAAAGCCAAATCCTGATCTATTAGAAGAGTATAAGTTTGAGTTACCTAAGTTTGCATTATGGTAATATGAACCTGTAAGTCTTACTCTCAAATCTTGGTTGATTTGTTTGTCATAACCTAATTTAGCCAAGATTGTTGGACTAACTACTGTATTTGCATTTGGACCAGCTGTATAAACAACTTCTTGAACACCTTGATTCAAATTTCCATTAGTAACACCTAACATACTTACTAATCCGCTTCTGTTATAGTAAATTTCCATACCTAAATCAGTAGTAAATGAATGCATAATGTTGTTTCCAACAAACGCATTTCTCATTGTGCTACCATTGTCAGAGGCTCTAAAGTGAGCATCCCCAAAATTGTTCTCCATTTGACCTATTTTGATGGTAGAATATTTCATTATTCCAGCAAGGAAGTCTTTCTTGATGAAATCTAACTTGTCAAGTTGTAAATATCCACCTCTTGCATAGGTTTCATTGTGGTGTCTTGAAGCTAAGTAAATATCTAGATTTACTCTTACACCGTCAAACAACTGAGCTCCAATAGTCATATCAGCTGCAGGAAGGTTAAAATTGTTTTCAAGATTCATTAATTTATATCCAACGATTTTTGAAGGTAGAGCAAAAGTTGCAGGTTGGTCATTGAACGAATTTATTGCTTGGTAATCCATATTGAATGCACCACCTAAGTCTATACTAAGACCTTTAAATTCTGTACTGTCTTTTTTAACATCGAATACATTTATGCCGTTTTTATCACGGGAAATTTGGTTTTGTATATGTCCAAAAGAAGTTTGAGCATTTGTAATGCTGCCTAAACCTATAGCAGCGACTAGTAAAAGAATTGTTTTTTTCATTTTGATTAAAATTAGTTGTTTATTATATTTAGTTTATTGATTACTTATTGATATTATCTTTTGAAAGTCACGTCAAATTTAATCGTAACTGCGTCACCTGTTTTCATTGTACCTAACATAGCTGTAGGTGGTTTCATTTTGAAATCAGTCATTTTTAATGGAACACTTCCTTTAAGTTGGTAATCTCCTGATTTTGTAATTTTTCCAATAGTTTTAATGCTGATTTTTCTTGTTACTCCAGCAAAGGATAGATTACCGTTTAATGTGATTTCAGAATCGTTTTCGGATAGTTTTGATTGTGTCATTTCTGTCAACTGAAAAACTACGTAAGGATTTTTTTTGAAATCAAAGGCATCATAAGTTTTGCCATCCATAATCCCGTTTCCACTTTTTAACGATTTAACTTCGATTTTTATAAGTACGGCATTAATTTGTTTAGAACCGTTTAATCCTAATTCTCCAGTAACTTTGGTTGGTTTCATATCCCAATCGTGCACATTTGATGTTCCGTGCACATTAATTGAAGCAATGAGCGGTATAATTGGACAGCTTTGAGCTTTTAGAATACTAGGAGTTGATAATATGATACTTATAAGAAGGATCATAAAAGATCTTGAAAATTTTGATGTAGTCATTTTGTTTGTATTTAATTATTAATGAGGCTTAATTTTTTTTGGTTACTTTTTCATTCCGTAAATTCTGTGAATTTGCTGTTAAAAATATGTAACTTTTTTCTTGTACAAAGATATTTCGATACGTCGAGAGTTAAAATGACAATTATCATATTATAGTAATTTATTGAAATTACACATGCATTTTTGATGTATATTTAATAAATTAATAAATTACTTAAAATATTCGCAATGCAACAGCAATCCTTTTTTTGAAAGATATTTTTGTCTTTTTGTTAAAGATCTTGATATAGAGAATGTTATTGCAGTAGCATTTGTAGAATGGACCTTGTTTACCTCAAATTTAAATAATGACTTATTATTAGGAAAAACTTAATTTTAGCTTAATATTTATAATCAAACTACAACGTTTTCTTAGCCAATTAGGTGATTTTTATAAATTTATATCTAAAAATTTACAAAATCTGATAGATAATTTTACTTTTGCATCACAACACACTCCGTTATGTACAAACAAATTATTCGTCCACTTTTTTTCTGTTTTGATCCTGAAAAAGTGCATTATTTTACTTTTTCATTAATTCGAAATTTATCCAAAATACCAGGAATGCCATCGCTTTTTAGAGCATTATATGTTGTCGATGACAAACGACTGGAAACCGAAGTTTTTGGTTTGAAGTTCAAAAACCCTGTTGGATTGGCAGCTGGTATGGATAAAGATGCCTCTTTGTACAATGAATTGTCTAATTTTGGTTTTGGATTTATCGAGATAGGAACCATTACGCCAAAAGGGCAAGAAGGCAATCCTAAAAAACGTATATTTCGTCTTAAAGAAGACAATGCCCTTATTAACCGTATGGGTTTCAATAACGGAGGAGTTCAAGAAGCAGTCAAACGATTGAAGAAAAATAAAGGTGTTCTTATTGGTGGAAATATTGGTAAAAATAAAGTAACTCCAAACGAAAATGCAGTTGAGGATTACTTGATTTGCTTTGATGCTTTATATGATTATGTCAATTATTTTGTGGTCAATGTGAGTTCGCCAAACACACCTAATCTTAGGGAATTACAAGAAAAAGAGCCGTTGAAACAATTATTGCAAACTTTGCAAAACCAGAATTTGACCAAGCCAAAGCAAAAACCCATTTTGTTGAAAATTGCTCCTGATTTGACCGATTCGCAATTGCTAGACATTATTGATATTGTAAAAGAAACCAATATTGCAGGTGTTATTGCCACCAATACTACTTTATCACGTGAAGGATTGCAATCCGGAAACAAAGTTGAAACGGGTGGAATGTCAGGAAAACCTCTGCGAAATCGTTCTACAGAAGTCATCCGTTTTCTTTCCGAAAAGAGCAATAAAGCATTCCCGATAATTGGTGTAGGAGGAATCCATACAGCAGAAGATGCAATAGAGAAATTCGAAGCAGGAGCTAGTTTAATTCAAATTTACACTGGTTTTATCTATGAAGGACCGGGATTGATTAAGGAAATTAATAAAGCAATTTTAAAAAAACTTTAAACTAATAAGACTTTAAACTTTCTTATATTTGGGCTTCTATGGGAGCAATAAAAATTATAGAATGTCCGCGTGATGCAATGCAAGGAATAAAAACATTTATTCCTACGGCAATTAAAGTGACTTATATTCAGTCGTTGCTTCGAGTGGGTTTTGATACTATAGATTTTGGGAGTTTTGTTTCTCCAAAAGCAATTCCGCAAATGCAGGATACTGCCGAAGTTTTGGCACAACTTGATCTTTCGCAAACCCAAAGTAAATTATTGGCCATTATTGCTAATACCCAAGGTGCAATAGCCGCTTCGCAACACCAACCTATTCAATATTTAGGTTTTCCATTTTCGATTTCCGAGAATTTCCAAATGCGGAATACACACAAAACCATTGCCGAATCAATAGTAACCTTGCAGGAAATCCTGGAAATTGCCGATAAAAACAATAAAGAAGTCGTGGCTTATCTTTCGATGGGATTCGGGAATCCTTATGGTGATCCGTGGAGTATCGAAATTGTGGGAGAATGGACAGAAAAATTATCAAATATGGGTGTAAAAATTCTTTCACTTTCGGATACTGTTGGCAGTTCAACACCAGATGTGATTCAGTATTTGTTTTCGCATTTGATTCCAAAATATCCAAAGATTGAATTTGGTGCCCATTTACATACCACGCCAGATAAATGGTTTGAGAAAATTGATGCAGCCTATAATTCAGGATGCCGTCGTTTTGACGGTGCTATTCAAGGTTTTGGTGGATGCCCAATGGCGAGAGATGTTTTAACGGGAAATATGCCTACAGAGAAATTAGTTTCTTATTTTACTTCCAAAAAAGAAAATACCAATATTAGTGCAATGAGTTTTGAAAGCAGTTACAATGAAGCTTCAAAATTATTTACTGCTTTTCATTAGATAATACTAAAATTCGAATACCTTCGTTTGAACTATACTTGCCCAAGTCCTTGAAAAATGAATAAATTTTTATCAATATTGATTCTTTCTGTTTTGTCTTTTTCGTGTTCCAGCGATTTAGACTTTAATCAAGTTAATGACTTGAAACTAGAACCCATTATCATTGGAAATTTAGCTACTTTTGATGTTCAGGCAAATCAATTTGTTATAGGTGGATTGGAGCAAACTATATCAGGTGATTTGCTCGATTTTAATGTTTTCAAAGATTCTTATTTCAATAATAGCCTGACAAGAGCTGATTTCTTTTTTGAAATAAACAATACTATAAACAGGGCTTATAAGATTAATTTGGTTTTTCTCAATGCCAATAATTCGTCACTTTATTCAATTCTTTTTAATGTGCCATCATATGCGGGATTTCAAAACATAGTTACAAAAACGGAAGTGTTTGAAAACGCCAAACTTGACTTATTGAAAAATACTACCAAAATTGCTTTTATTATTACAATGTTGCCAGGTTCGGCAATAGATGAAAATAGTTTAGGAAGTTTAAAATTGCGTTCTAGTGCCACAGTTTATTTAGTATTGGAATGAGAAAATTAAACTTTATTATTATACTATTGGGAGCATTTAGTTGCTTTTCTCAAAACAAACAAATTTTGTACAACTTCACTTCAGTACCTCAATCTATGTTGAGTAATCCGGGTTCAGATGTTAAATACAATTGGTTTGTTGGCTTTCCATTGTTATCCGGTTTTTCAGCAAATATGGGTTCCAGTAGTTTTTCGGCTTATGACCTTTTTGCCAATAATGGAGTGGACTTTAATACTAAATTAAGGAATGTCGTGTTTTCAACTTCAAGAAATGACAAGGTTTCCATAAATGAACAACTAGAAATTTTTAGCGGTGGTTTTAAGCTTGGTGACTGGCAGGAAAACTCATATATCTCTTTTGGAATGTATCAAGAACTTGATGTTTTGACTTATATGCCAAAAGATTTTGCAATATTGGCTTTGGACGGGAATAAGGATTATTTGGGAAAAGTTTTTGATTTAGGAGATTTGAATGCAAGAGGTGAATTGCTTTCGGTTTTCCATATTGGATATCATAAAAATGTAAATGAAAATTTAATTTTTGGTGTTCGCGGAAAGATTTATTCCAGTATTTTTAATGTTTCTTCAACTAAAAATTCCGGATATTTTTATACTATTCCTGGTACTAATTCTTTTTATGATCAGGTTATTTCTTCAAACCTTTTGGTCAATACTTCGGGGTTTACAAACTATACTGATAATTATTCTGGAAATGTAAAAAGTGATATTATCAAAAAGACATTTTTTGGAGGAAATCTGGGATTGGGAGTTGATTTGGGACTTACTTATTATCCCAAAAAAAACCTTCAATTTACGGCTAGTTTAGTTGATATTGGGTTTATAAATCACACTAGTGAAGTAAGGAGTTATAGTTTTAAAGGATATTATAAATATGTAGGTCTAACACCTGATTTCATTCTAGGAAACTCAAATGATGACTTATTACAGGGATTTAAGGACGCAGTATCTTTAGATACTTTGAGTGTAAAATATACAACTTGGCGACCTCTAAAGTTCAATTCTTCAATCCAATATTCTTTTGGTGATGGCAGAAATTCGGAATGTAATTGTGAAGGCAATGAAATTAAATATAGAAATTCCGTTGGTGCGCAATTGTTTTTAATGTCCACACCACGAACTCCTCTTATGGCTTTGACAACGTATTACAGAAGACAAATTTTCGATTCATTGGAGATGAAAGCAACGTACACCATAGATTCTTTTTCGGCCAAAAACATTGGTTTGGGAATATCAACCACAATGGGTAAAGTCAATTTTTATCTCCTTGCCGACAATCTTTTGGAATATCGAGATGTTTCTAAAGCCAATAGTTTGTCGTTCCAATTGGGACTCAACATTATTTTTCCGGATAAAAACACGCCTGATTAAATAAAGCATCTATTTTTGATTTCTTCGCTTGAATACTTTATAAATTTCTATCCAAAATACAGAAACAAATCCCACTAAAATACTCATTCCTATTTGCATAGTCGAAACAGTTTCAAACATAAAGAAATGTGAGAATACAGGCACAAATAGCAGTGAACTTGTAGTCAAGACAGTTATTCCAATGATTATCAAAACCAAATTATTTTTGTATGTTATGGTTTTCAATATTGAATAATAGAAAGAGCGATTGGCCAATGTCAAGAAAATATTCGAAGTAATTAAAGTCAGAAAAACGATTGTTCGGGTAACGTTTTCCGTGCAATTTTCTCTAATGCAATATTGGTAGACAAATAAAAGCCCAAGTGTGATTACCAATCCTTGAATAATACTGATTGTTATTTCTTTCAGATTAAAAAAAGTAGTAGTAAGCGGTCGTGGTTTTTGCAGCATCAAATTAGATTCCATGGGTTCATTTTCATAAATTATGGAACATGTTGGACCCATAATGATCTCGAGAAAAATAATATGTACCGGCGAAAATATATTGGGATAAATCCATCCCAAAACCAATGGAAAAAACACTATCATAACAATTGGAATATGAATTGAAATAATGTATTGTATAGCTTTCTTCAGGTTAATGTAGATTTTTCTACCCATTGCTATTGCATCGCTCATTTTTGCTAAATCATCTTCAATCAGGATGAGGTTTGCTGCTTGTTTGGCAATTTCAGACCCTTTTTTGCCCATCGCAATCCCAATGTGTGCCGATTTCAAAGCCGGTCCATCATTCACACCGTCCCCGGTCATTGCCACAATTTGGTTATTTGCTTTCAAAGCCTGAATGATTTTGAGTTTGGCTTCAGGAAACATTCTGGAGAAAATTGTGGTTTCCATTACTTTTTGTTTCAAGGTGGCTTCATTCATTGTCATTAATTCATCACCATTCAAAGTGTTTTCAGGATTTTTAAAGTCAATTTGTTTGGCAATGGTTGAGGTAGTTGCGGCATTGTCTCCCGTTACTATTTTTACTTGAATACCAGCCTTGTAAAAAGTATCGAATACTTTATTGATATTCTCCTTTGGCGGATCATAAAAGGCGACTAATCCCTTGAATTTAAAAGAGAATTCCTGTTGTGTTTTTGGATAATTATCTCCTGAAAATTCAGAAATACCTACTCCCAATACGCGAAAACCTTCTTTAGACATCGATTCAATGGCTTTGTTGATTTGTAGAATTTCTACTTCACAAAGTTTACAGCAAGCGATTATAGCTTCTGCTGCGCCTTTGGCAGCAATAATTTTGGTTCCTTTTTGGTTTCCAAAAATATGCGTCATCATAGGAGGATTTCCACCCAAAGGATATTCGTGAATTAATTTAAAATGTGGTCGGTCATCATCAATATCCAATTTCGAATAAGCTTCGTGGAGAGCGATTTCCATGCCATCAAACGGAATGGGTTCGCTGGCCCACATAGAAATAGTAAGCAATTCCTGTTCTTCAGTATTAAATTTTTCTTTTGGATCTACTATTTCATTTGAGGAAAACAGATACAATTGAGCCAAACTCATTTTGTTTTCCGTAATGGTTCCCGTTTTATCAGTGCAAATTACGGTTGCACTACCTAGGGTTTCTACGGTTTTAGTCTGCTTTACAATAATCCCCATTTTCATCAATCGCCATGCTCCCAAAGCCATAAAGGTGGTAAAAGCTACTGGGATTTCCTCAGGGATTATGCTCATTGCCAAGGTAAGCGCTTTGAGTAAACTGTTTAATATTAATCTAGAATTATAAAAATTTACAGCCCATACAATCCCGAAAATAATCAAACCCACGAGGGATAATTTTTTTACAAAATTTCCAATTTGAAGTTGTAAAGGTGTTTTTTCTTCCTCAATTGATTCTATACTTTTTCCAATTTTTCCCAATTGGGTTTGGTTGCCAATGGCAGTAACTTCGCAAATGGCTAAACCACTTGCTGCTATCGTTCCTTGAAATATTTGATTTATTTCGGATTTTTCATTTTTAAATACCGAAAGCGATTCTCCCGTTAAAATGGATTCGTTTACCGAAAAATCATTGGATTGAATTATAATTCCATCGGCTGGAATAAAAGTACCTTCTTCTGTTTGAATGAGATCACCCAGAACAATTTCTTCACTTGGAATTTCTATGATATCACCGTTTCGGATGACTTTACTTTTGGGTTGTGATAATTTTTTTAGTTCTTCAATAGCATTTCTACTTTTCGATTCCTGAAAGAGCGAAATAGCAGAAACTAAAACAATTGCTGCCAACATAAAAATTCCGTTGCTGTATTCTCCGGTAATGAAATAAATGCTGGTTGCTAATAATAGAAGTAAAAACATGGGTTCTTTTATCATCTCAAGCAACGAAACAAGAAAATGGTTTTTGTCCTGATGTTCCAGCGAATTAGAACCGTTTTTTTTTCTTGACTGAATCACTTCTTCGTTAGAAAGCCCTTGTAATGATTGTTTTAATTTTTCCATTGGAAAAAGTTAAGTAGGTTTTGTATTTTTAAAAACAATTTAAGAGTGTTTGATAAAACAGAAATTGTTTGAACTGCAATTTAATCATTTATAATTTAAGTATGATGTTGTTTTGCTTAAGATTAACTATATTTGCACGCAATTTAACTACAACTTCAAATTGCAATGATAGCACACAACTCAAAGATTATCGGCGAAGGTCTAACTTACGATGATGTATTATTAGTACCTAATTTTTCCAATGTACTTCCTCGCGAAGTGAGTATCAAATCAAAATTCTCCAGAAACATATCACTTAATGTTCCAATTGTATCGGCCGCTATGGATACCGTTACAGAAAGCGCTATGGCAATTGCAATGGCACAAGAAGGAGGGATTGGCGTTTTGCACAAGAATATGACTATTGAGCAACAAGCAGCTAAGGTTAGAAAAGTGAAACGTGCTGAATCAGGAATGATTATCGATCCGGTGACTTTGCCATTAAATTCTATCGTTGCCGATGCCAAAAAAGCAATGAAAGAATTTGGGATTGGTGGTATTCCAATTGTTGACGAAAACAGAGTCCTTAAAGGAATTGTTACAAATCGTGATTTGCGTTTCGAAAATAATAATGCCAGACCCATTATCGAAGTAATGACAAGTGAAAACTTGGTTACTGTTGCCGAGGGAACTTCTCTAGGTCAAGCCGAAGTAGTTCTCCAAGGATACAAAATTGAGAAACTTCCGGTAGTGAATGCCGAAAATAAACTAGTAGGTCTAATCACTTTTAGGGATATTACCAAATTAACACAAAAACCCAATGCCAATAAAGACGTTTATGGTCGTTTGTGTGTTGCAGCAGCCATAGGTGTTACCGCCGATGCTCTAGAAAGAGCTACTGCTTTGATACAAGCTGGCGTTGATGCCATAATCATTGATACAGCTCACGGTCATACTCAGGGAGTGGTCAATGTGTTGAAAGATATAAAAGCTAAATTTCCAAAAATAGATGTTATCGTAGGAAACATTGCCACACCAGAAGCTGCCAAATTTCTTGTAGAAAATGGGGCAGATGGCGTAAAAGTTGGAATTGGACCTGGTTCTATTTGTACCACACGTGTTATTGCAGGTGTTGGTTTTCCTCAATTTTCTGCAGTGCTTGAAGTTGCTGCGGCTTTAAAAGGAACAGGAGTTCCCGTTATTGCCGATGGTGGAATTCGGTACACAGGAGATATTCCTAAAGCAATTGCTGCCGGTGCCGATTGTGTAATGTTAGGATCACTTTTAGCAGGAACCAAAGAATCTCCAGGAGAAACCATTATTTTCGAAGGAAGAAAATTCAAATCGTATAGAGGAATGGGTTCTGTTGAAGCGATGGAAGGCGGATCGAAAGACCGTTATTTCCAAGACGTGGAAGACGATGTGAAGAAACTGGTTCCCGAAGGAATCGTGGGTCGTGTGCCATACAAAGGAGAATTGGAGGAAAGTATGCAACAATTCATTGGCGGTCTTCGTGCCGGAATGGGGTATTGCGGTTCCAAAGATGTTCCGACATTGCAGGAGACAGGACGTTTTGTTCGCATTACTTCCAGCGGAATCACTGAAAGTCATCCTCATAATGTGACGATTACTAAAGAAGCACCGAATTATTCGAGATAATTATTATTCAAGTTTTTAAAATAGAAAGGTGCAAGATTCATTTCTTGCACCTTTTTTGTTTATTCGTGAACCAAATCCGCCAATAATTTTTTATCACCCACAATCCACAAGATGTCGTCTTTTTCCAAAATTACGTTTGATTCAGGGTTTAAGGTTCTTTTCCCTCTTTTTTCGATACCTACAATCATTCCTTTTGTTTTTTCGCGAAGTTTTGATTCTTTGATGCTTTTGCCTAAAAAGGTGTGGTTTTTTAATTCTATTTGACGCAACACAATATCAGGTTCCTTGATTTCTGGTGAAATGTCGATTTCGTGCTGGTCTAAATATTTCTTGAATTCCTGTACTTGGGCATCCGTTCCAATAACGCAAACTTCATCACCAGGAAAAATACGCTCGTTGGCTTGAGGAATATGAATCGTGATTTCGCCTCTTTTGATGGATACAATATTTACGCCCAATTGCTCCCTTAGTTTTAGATTTTTTAAAGATTTTCCGGCAATATTTGATTCTGTAGCAATATCAAAAACCGCCATATGTCCATCCCAAGGGGTTAAATCGCTTCGGCTTCTTTTGGCTTTGGCAATTTCCCTTCCGTGTAAATTGGCCAAAAAATGATTTTCGATTTTATGGTATTGAACATGGAGTTTCTTTTGGAAAAGCAAATAAATCGTGATGGCAATTATTAAAGCAATCAAAGTGATTTTTGGGGAGAAGAACGTATTCAATAGTAATCCAATAAAGAAAATAGACAATAGAATCCGTATAAAAAACAACATAGTCAGTGGGCCACGAGATTTGCGGTCTTCCATTAATTGTTCCACCTCCGCAGCAGCCACTCTTCGAAAGGCAAGTGCCCACAAAAATGGAGCTATAATACTCAATGTTATCAAGGCTCCCAAAGCATTTCCTACATGGTAATCATCAACTAAAGGCAATATATATCGTGAGGAAAGCAAGATAATGGCAAGAATTATTGCAACAAGTGCCACGACCTGAATTAAATAGGCATTAATTACCGTTTGCCATAAACTGACCGTTTTTATTGCTTGAGTACTGGCAGAATATCGTTCAATTCGCTTGGTCCATTTTCGAGGTAAATTAAGTATTAAATATTCTGAAAAAGGAAGCGAATATTTGATCATAAACGGTGTCGTAAAAACGGTTACAGCCGAAACAGCCACTACAATCGGATATAAAAAAGTATTTGTTGCTTTCAGGGTTACTCCCAAAGTCGCTATGATAAAGGAGAATTCCCCAATTTGTGATAAACTCATTCCGGTTCTTATGGAATCTTTTAAAGGTTGCCCCGATACTAATGCGCCAAATGTCGAGCTAATGGATTGACCAAAAATGGTAACAAACGAGAGAATTAGTACAGGAATGGCGTGTTGATACAAGGCTTCCGGGTCGATCAGCATTCCAACAGACACGAAAAATACGGCACCAAATAAATCTTTTACAGGTTTTACCAGATGCTCGATGTGTTCTGCCTGGGTAGTTTCGGCAATGATGGAACCCATTATAAATGCACCCAAAGCAGGCGAAAAACCTACATTAGCAGCCAAACCAACCATTGTCAGACATAATGCTAACGAAATGATAAGCAGCATCTCATCGGTCAATAAATGTTTGGTTTTTTTGAGCACTGTTGGAATGATGAAAATCCCTCCCAAAAACCAAATCACAAGAAAAAATACGAGTTTTAATACTGAAAATAAAAGGTCAGTTCCGGAAAAATGATTGCTCACTGCAATAGTTGATAATAAAACCATCATCAAAATGGCTAGTATATCCTGAACGATTAGCGAGCCAATTACAATTCCTGCAAATTTTTGGGTCTTGACGCCTAATTCATCAAATGATTTTAAAATAATTGTGGTAGAAGAGATGGAAATGATTACTCCCAAAAAGATACTATCCATTTTAGACCAATCCATCCATTGGCCAACAGAATAACCCAAAAGGCACATACTTATAATTTGGACACTAGCAGTAATAGAGGCTGTTCCTCCAACTTTCATTAATTTTTTGAAACTAAATTCCAGTCCTAGACTAAACAATAAAAAAATAACGCCAATTTCGGCCCAGACCTCTACGCTTTTCATTTCATTTACCGACGGGAAAAAGGCAAAGTGATTTCCAGCCAAAAAACCTGCAATCAAATACCCTAAAACTAAAGGTTGTTTCAGTTTTTTAAATATCAAAACGGCAATTCCAGCGGTCATAAGAATCAACCCTAAATCGCTGATTAATGGTTCTAAGTGGAGGGAAACTTCGGCTACTTTTTCTGCTGTATCCATAGACGCTTATTTTAGGTTTTCCTTTTTGGCTATTTGGGAAAGATACAAAAATCTTTATTTCAAAAGAAAAATTCCCGTTGGAAAGAAGTTTTGTTCTTTTCAACGGGAATTTATAAGTAGTTAAATCGTTCTTATTTTAAATTATCCAAGTCGGATAAAGTGTAAAACTTCATATTATTGCGTTTGATGTATTTGCATATGAGTTCTAATGTTGCATTTTTCGTCTGATAATCTGCAGTCACATTTTCTACCGTTTTATGACTATTCAGAATCAAAATTTTATCATTATTCTTAGCATAATCTAATAATTTCAGAAGATGGGGAATGTTAAAGTGATTGTGTGTGTCATCGATACTGAAGCTGTATACCATTTTAGAATGATTGAAATAACAGCCTTGTTTTGAGGCGACTTCTTCGCAAAAAGCTCTTCCTCTTACGATCTTGAATTTGTTTAATAAAGCGGCATCTAATTCTTTATTTCTTCCTCCATAAGGATAGACAAAAGAAGTAACCTTAAAGCCATAAAAGTGCATTAAACTCAGCATTGGATTTATTTCCTGCTTAAAATATTCATTAATCCCATATTTTTTGACAAATTTTTCAGCGTGATAATGGTGGAGTCCGTGGCCTGCTATTTCGTGTCCTTCCTTTTGTAATTCAAGGAGTTTCTTGATTTCGTAATGGCGCAAGGTGTTTATTTTGCACACGCAAAAAGTGGCCTTCCATGAATACTTTTTCAATTTTTGATCTGTATCAAACCATTCATCAACGTAAGCATCGTCAAAAGACAAAATCACTCCGGCTCTGTAAACCTTGATTTCAGGTTTGGTTTTTTCCTTTTCGCACGAAAATAAAA
>NZ_JAYWCK010000122.1:0-43348 GCF_043780635.1 Flavobacterium sp. | reverse complement strand
TGGTGGAGCTGCTATTTCGATTAAATCGGTTGTAAACAAACCAATAAAATTTGTTGGAACAGGCGAGAAAATGGATGCTATTGATGTTTTCTATCCAACACGTATGGCGGAACGTATTCTTGGTATGGGTGACGTTGTGTCTTTGGTAGAAAGAGCTCAAGAACAATTCGATGAAGAAGAAGCCCGAAAAATTCAAAAGAAAATCGCTAAAAACGAATTTGGTTTTGATGATTTCCTTTCCCAAATTCAGCAAGTTAAGAAAATGGGAAATATGAAAGATTTAGTTGGAATGATTCCCGGTGCCACAAAAGCAATGAAAGATGTCGAAATTGAAGACGATGCTTTCAAATCTATTGAAGCCATTATTTATTCGATGACTCCGAAAGAAAGATCAAAACCTGCCTTAATTGACGTAAAAAGAAAAACTAGAATTGCAAAAGGTTCCGGGACAAAAATTGAGCAAGTCAACCAGTTGATGAAACAGTTTGAACAAATGAGCAAAATGATGAAGATGATGCAAGGACCTGGCGGAAAAAACATGATGAAAATGATGGGGAATATGAAAGGAATGCCAGGAGGAGCCCCTGGAATGAGATAAAAATATTTGTTTAAAGTTTGAGTTTTCAAGTTGTTGAAATCTGAAACTTTAAACCTGAAACTTTAAACAAAAAAAATGCAACTACTAGACGGAAAAAAAACATCGGAAGATATTAAAAACGAAATTGCTGCCGAAGTGCAAAAAATGAAAGCTGATGGGCAGAAAGTTCCTCATTTAGCAGCTGTTATTGTTGGTAGTAATGGAGCAAGTTTAACTTATGTAGGCAGCAAAGTTAGATCGTGTCAACAAATAGGATTCGAATCTACTTTAGTTTCTTTGCCAGAAGATATTTCAGAAGTTGAATTACTCGCGAAAATTAAGGAACTAAATGAAGATGATGATTTAGATGGTTTTATCGTTCAATTGCCTTTACCAAAACATATCGACGAACAAAAAATCCTGATGGCAATTGATCCGGATAAAGATGTAGATGGATTTCATCCTACCAATTTTGGAAAAATGGCTTTGGAAATGGAAACGTTTTTGCCAGCAACTCCGTATGGAATTATGGAATTATTGGAGCGTTATAAAGTAGAAACAGCGGGTAAACATACCGTCGTTATTGGTCGTAGCCATATTGTGGGTCGCCCAATGAGTATTTTGATGAGTCGCAAAGGATATCCCGGAGATTCGACAGTAACGCTTACTCACAGCAGAACCAAAAATATAGAAGAATATACTAAAAATGCCGATATTATTATCACTGCTCTTGGTGTTCCAAATTATCTTAAAGCAGATATGGTAAAAGATGGAGTTGTGGTTATCGATGTTGGTATTACCAGAGTAGAAGACGCTTCGCACCCAAAAGGATATGTAATTACTGGCGATGTAGATTTTGATGAAGTCAGTAAAAAATCCTCTTTTATTACTCCAGTTCCAGGTGGAGTAGGACCAATGACTATTGCCATGCTGTTAAAAAACACGCTTTTGGCAAGAAAAATTAGAAGTAGAAAATAATATTTTTTTTAATAAATTCAATAAACAAAGCCTATTCATTGAATAGGCTTTGTTAGTTTTAGAAAATGTATAAAATATTTTAATAATTTGTTTGTCAATTCAAAATATAATTTAACTTTGCGATACAAAGTACTTTATATTATGAATCAGAAACAACAAGAAGATTTATCGCACATTCGTTCCATGATGGAACGCTCTTCAAGATTTATTTCATTAAGCGGACTATCAGGAGTGTTTGCAGGCTTATCTGCTTTGATTGGTGGATTGTATGCGTATCTATTACTTGAGAAAAATAAACTCAGTTATAATCAGGATTACTCCATTCATCAAAATA
Organism: Flavobacterium sp.; assembly: GCF_043780635.1. Taxonomy (GTDB): domain Bacteria; phylum Bacteroidota; class Bacteroidia; order Flavobacteriales; family Flavobacteriaceae; genus Flavobacterium. Next base: position 41,459 of record NZ_JAYWCK010000122.1, on the reverse strand, counting down.
ATGATTTTGTGAAAGAATTATTTATTACTGCAATTATTGTTTTAGTTGCTGCATTAACTTTTGGAATATTTTTTACAATTCGAAAAAGCAAGAAATACAATTTACCCATTTGGACTTCAGCCACAAAAAATATGCTTTTCAATTTAGCTATTCCATTGTTTGTTGGAGGCGTTTTTTGTTTAGCTCTTTTGCACCAGCAACAATATATATTGATTGCACCAGCGACTTTATTGTTTTATGGCTTAGCGCTAATAAATGCTGAAAAATATACGTTTTCAGATATAAAATATTTAGGGTTTTGTGAAATAATCCTAGGTTGTATTTCCCTTCTTTATGTTGGATATGGTTTGATTTTTTGGATCATTGGATTTGGAATTTTACATATCTTATATGGTTTGCTACTATTCAAAAAATATAAATAAACCATCAAATGGGAATTATTGATAAACTAAATAAAGACTTCGAAAGTCGAGTCAGATTGGGTATTATGTCCATTCTGATGGTCAATGATTGGATTGATTTTACTGAGATGAAAACTCTTTTGAATATCACAGACGGTAATTTAGCGAGTCATTCTTCAGCACTTGAAAGAGGGGAGTATATCGAAATTAAAAAAGAATTTGTGGGCAAGAAACCAAAAACATCTTATAGAGTTACCAATTTAGGAAGAGCTTCTTTTGTGTCACATTTAAACAGTCTTGAAAAATTATTCAAATCAAAATAACCTTTTTTTTAACCATTTACTTTGAAATACAAAGTACTTTTAAATTTTTAATTATGAAAAAACATCATGTAATTTTAGGCTGTACAGCCATTTTCGTTTTCCTTTTTTACAAGGAATCTGTTGGAGTTAATCTAGCTTTATTCGGAATTATATTGGCTATTTTGGTCTTTATTAAATTCAAAAAAAAGAGCATTTTGATTAAGACATTGTTTGTAAGTTCGCTGCTTTCTTGTTTTGCATTTGCTTGGTATGCCGATTTCTTTTCTTTTTTAGCATTATTCTTTTCTTTGATTTTCCTGCAATTTCAAAATGAAAACAGCAAACTAAAAATCCTTCAATCCATTCCTGCAGTTTTCATTACAGGAATCACTTCACTAGGAAGGCCTTTTATCTTCAATCAATGGTTGCCTCAAGCAAAAATTGGTAATAACGGTGCCAAGAAATTAATTGCCTATTTCTTAATTCCATTACTGTTTTTAATTGTATTTTTTATAGCCTATTCTTATGGTAGTGACACCTTTTCAGGAATATTTGACTATGAGTTAGATATTGATTTTTGGCCTTTAGTATTCATTACAATTTTAGGATTTTATTTTTCTTTTAGTTATTGGAATTACTGGGTTCCAGAATATTTTTATGTCAATAGCCATAAATTAAATAATGATTTTTCTACTGAAAGTAAAGAAGATTTTACGCCTAGTTTTTCTTTTTTAGATATTGATTTTGAGCGTAAAAGTGGTGAGATTTCGTTAGTGCTTTTAAACCTAATGCTTTTGGTTTTTATAGGAACCTATAATTATGAGCAATTTTTTAAGGTAGAATCAACAAATGTACTAAGTGCTGCAACTCACGACAGAGTAAATGCAGTGATTATTTCAATTATTATGGCAGTAGGTGTCATATTGTTTTACTTTAAAAAAGGATTTAATTTTGATACTAATGCTAACTTTTTAAAAAGATTGGCGAAGATTTGGGTTGGCCTTAATGCAGTATTGATCATAAGTTCAGCCGTAAAAAATTCCGAATACATCCTTCATTTTGGAATGACATATAAAAGGTTAGGAGTATATGCTTTTTTGGTTTTAACTCTAATTGGATTGGGATTTACCTATTATAAAATTAAAAATCAAAAGACGAATGCTTTTCTTTTTAATCAAATGCTTTGGTGTGTTTATGGTTTGATATTGTTATGTAGTTTTGTTAATTGGGGAAATCTAATTACAAATTATAATGTTTCTATGAATAAAGGGGTAGAGCCCAAATTCTTGAAAAGTTTAAATTATAATGAAGAGTATCGTCAGCAATATTTTCCTAATTCCTCTATCCCTTCAGTAGATTATTTTGACAAAAATAGAGATATTGAATATGAACAAAGTAAAAGCTTTCTTTCCAAAGCTTTATATTATGAGTTTGTGTCTGTGAAGTAGAATAGTTATATAATCAAAAAACCAAGATGAAAATCTTGGTTTTTTTTATCTAATAATCCCCTCTTTTCTTAAATCTCGGATCGTCTCTTTTGATAAATTCTGTTCTGCGTTTTGGGGCTTCTTGTTTTGGTAAACTAGCTTCTTCTGTTTTGCTTGAAGGCTCGATGAGTTGATTGAGTTCCTTGATTTCAGCATCAGTTAAATCGCGATATCTTCCCACGGGAACATCAAGCGAAATATTAATAATTCTGATGCGTTTCAAAGCCGTAACTTCATAACCCAAATACTCGCACATTCTACGAATTTGGCGGTTTAAACCTTGAGTCAAGACGATTTTAAAAGTGGTAGAGCTGATTTTTTCTACTTTGCATTTTCGGGTAATAGTATCCAAAATCGGAACACCATTTCCCATTTTTTCAATAAAACGATCGGTTATTAGTTTATTTACTGTAACTGTATATTCTTTTTCGTGATTGTTTCTGGCGCGAAGAATTTTATTGACAATATCGCCATCATTAGTCATAAAAATGAGACCTTCACTTGCTTTGTCCAATCTTCCAATCGGGAAAATACGTTTTGGATAATTGATGTAATCTACGATATTGTAGCGAACGTCTAAGTTTGTGGTACATTCAATACCAACAGGTTTATTGAAAGCCAAATAAACGGGTTTTTCGTTTTTCTCCCGAATTAGTTTGCCGTCAATGCGCACTTCGTCATTTGGCGAAACTTTTGTTCCTAATTCCGGCACGATTCCGTTGACGGTTACACGACCTTCTTCAATGATTTTGTCGGCCTCACGGCGAGAGCAAAAGCCTGTTTCTCCTATGAATTTGTTGAGGCGTTTTAGATTTTCTTCCATTAGACAAAAGTAATCAATTATTTTGTTTGAGATTTCTAAACGAGTTATTCCGTTTCAAATAAAAACCGGAAAACTTTTTTATACAAACTATCATCGTGCAATTTATGTCCCAACCCAGAAGTTTCAATAAATTCTACATTTTTCCAGGCACCGACGATTTTTTTTGCTTCTTTGAATGAGACTACTTTATCGTCAATATCGTGAGCCACCAAACCTTTTATATCAATTTCTGAAGCAAATTGTTGACCTGAAAATTGGTCGAGGTTTCGATTTAAGATTGCAGTGTATTTTTTTTCTAATGCATTTGAAATTTTGGAATTCAAACTCAATAAAGCAATGAAATTATGGAATATAATTTTAAAATCACTTGGAGCTCCTAAAACTACTATTTTTCGAATTGAAGCACTTTGATATTTGTATTGATAATACAAACAAGTTTGACCTCCCATTGAATGACCAATAAGGTATTTTGGTTTAAATTTCTCAACAATTACGTGAATAAATTCGGCATATTTAGGCACAGTAAATTCTTTACCACTCGATAATCCTTGAGCTGGCCCATCAATTGCAATGATGGTATGACCGGATTTTTTCAAATAAGGCAACATTTTTTTCCATCTTGCGGAGTTACTTTCCCATCCGTGAATTAATAAAATAATGGTTTCATCTCCTTTCCAAGTATAGGTTTGAATGGAATCCCCATTATGCTGAATGGTTTCTGAATGAGCTTCTTTAAGGGTTTTAGGAAGATTATCTTTGGTTAATTTTCCTTTTCTTGGCTCACTAAATAAGGCGTGGGCATACTGAGTAGCTTTTTTTGGAAACACAAAACTCAAAAAGTTGATGTATAATCCAATGGACTTGGCGATAAAAAGACTAATGAATTTTTTCATATTAAAAAAAAGTCCCGATGTTTATCGGGACTTAAATAATTTTAGAATTTAGCAAAAAGCTTTTCCATTTTCTCCTTCTCTTCTTCAGCGAGTACGCTGTCGACTAATATTCTTCCTGAATGTTCATCAGTGATGATTTTCTTTCTGGCAGCAATCTCAACTTGTGTCTGTGGTGGAATCGTAAAAAACGATCCTGCAGATGCTCCTCTTTCAATAGAAACAACAGCTAAACCGTTACGAACGCTAGATCTTATTCGGTTGTAAGCAGCTAATAATCTTTCTTCGATTAATTGTTGGTATTCAGCTGATTTCTCAGATAAAAATGCTTCTTCTTTAGCAGTTTCAGACATAATAGCGTCTAATTCTGATTTTTTATGTTTCAAGTGATTAGATTTAGTTTCTAATCTCTCTTTTGATTGTGCGATTATTTCTTTTTTGTGTTCGATAGAAGCTTTCATTTCTTTGATTTGCTTCTCTGCCAATTGAATTTCTAATTCTTGAAACTCAACTTCTTTAGTCAAAGAGTTGAATTCTCTATTGTTACGAACAGTTTCTTGTTGTTTTGTATATCTTTTAATTGACTCTTTATGTTCGTCAATTGCATTTTTCTTTACCTTGATTAGATCTTCGATAGTTTCAAGATCATTTTTCAATTTTTCTGAACGAGTGCTTAATCCAGCAACTTCATCTTCTAAATCTTCAACTTCAAGAGGAAGTTCACCTCTAACGTTTCTAATTTCGTCAATTCTAGAGTCGATTAATTGTAAATCGTAAATTGCTCTTAACTTGTCTTCAACATTCAATTCTTTTGTAGATGCCATATTCTATAAGTACTTAACGGGATTTGTATTTTCTTCTGATAAAACGATTGCAAAATTAAGGATTTTTTTCCTAAGAAAATCAACAATATAATTTTTTGTATAGCGTTCGCTTTCAAAATGACCAATATCAGCCAAAAGTAGTTGATTTTCAGCCTCATAAAATTGATGATACTTTAAATCTGCTGTCAAAAAAACGTCCGCGCCAGCCTGAATTGCGTTTTTTATGGCGAAACTTCCGGAACCACCAAGAACTGCGACCTTTTTTATAGGCTTGCCTAAAAATGCACTATGCCGAATTCCTTCACTTTGCATTTTGTCTTTTACGAAAATGAGAAAATCTTTTTCGTCCATTGGAGCGCTCAATTCTCCAATCATTCCCAACCCAATGTTTTGGTTTTTGTTTTGTAAATCATAAATTTCATAAGCCACTTCTTCATAAACGTGATTTTTGAAAAGTGCTTTTAGGATTTTGTTTTCCAAATGTTTTTCGAAAGTTACTTCAATTTTGATTTCATCACCTTCCACAAATTCAAATCGCTCACCAAACTCAGGATTGCTATGTTCGTTTCCCATGTAAGTTCCAATTCCTTTCGAGTTGAAACTACAATTTTCATAGTTGCCAATGTTTCCTGCACCAGCATCAAACAAGGAATTACGGACCTTCTCAGCATTTTCAGGAATAGTATAAGTGACTAATTTTCGAATGAAATTTGTTTTTGGAATCAGGATTTTAGTTTTGATTAAACCCAATGCATTACAGAATATTTTATTCACTCCGTCTTGATGGTTGTCTAATGCAGTATGAACGGCATAAATCGCAATATCATTTTTTATAGCTTTTATAATGGCTCTTTCTACATAGTTTTTTCCCGTGATTTTTTTCAATCCCGAAAATAATATGGGATGAAAACAAACAACCAAATTGCATTTTTTAGCAATGGCTTCATCAATCACGTTTTCCAAAGCATCGTGGCAAACCAAAACTCCTGTTCCTTCCGAATTTTGATTTCCAACCAAAAGACCTACATTGTCAAAATCTTCGGCATAGGCGAGTGGTGCCATTTCTTCGAGTACGGAAATTATTTCTTTAATTTTCATTGATTTTATTTTAAAGTTTATGTTTAAAGTTCAAGGCTGAGCAACTTTCAACATTAAACAAATGAAACAAAAAATTATATTTCAAAGATAAAATATTATACTTTCGTATTATGAATTTACTCCGAAAAATACTGTTTCCATTTGCCATTTTGTATGGATTCATTACCAGTATTCGGAATTTTATTTTTGACAAAGGCATTCTGAAATCCTATTCTTTTGATATTCCCATTATTGCGGTCGGGAATCTCAGCGTTGGTGGCACCGGAAAAACACCTCAAATTGAATATTTAATTAGGTGGCTTTCGCCAAAATATAAAGTTGCTACTTTAAGTCGTGGCTATAAAAGGCAGTCCAAAGGATTTGTTTTAGCTGATACCACTTCGAATGCAGAAATTCTTGGAGATGAACCTTTTCAGTTTTATAAAAAATTCAATAACATTCAGGTTGCTGTTGACGCTGACAGAAAAAATGGTATTGAACAATTGCTTTCTCTAACGAATAAACCGGAAGTCATCTTGCTGGACGATGCTTTTCAACATCGGAGAGTAAAAGCAGGTTTGTATATTTTGCTAACTTCTTACGGTGATTTATATTCCGATGATTTTATGTTGCCAACAGGTAATTTACGGGAAAGCAAATCAGGAGCAAAGAGAGCAAATGTTGTAATTGTCACTAAGTGTCCTGATACTCTTTCGCTAGAAGAACAAAATAAAATTAAAACCAATTTAAAACTTACTTCTACTCAAGAATTGTATTTCTCCTATATCGATTATGATGAATTTATTTATTCTGATATCAAAACGATGAATGTAGAAGAAGTCATGAATGTTGATAAATTACTTTTGGCAGGAATCGCAAAACCTGAGCCTTTTTTCGGATATTTACAACAAGAAAATGATGTATGTTTGAGGTACCCTGACCATCACCATTTTACGGAAGTCGATATTATAGAAATAGAAAAAAAATCACAAAATAAATTAATCATCACCACCGAAAAAGATTTCGTAAGATTAAAAGGCAGAATTCCAAACGAACAGCTTTTCTATTTACCCATACGGAGTTCATTCCTTTTCAGAAGTGAAAATTTTGATAAAACCATTACAAATTATGTGGGAACAAGTACAAGAAACCGTTAGTTTTATAAAAGAAAAAACAAATTTTACTCCTGAATATGGCGTGATTTTAGGTTCAGGATTAGGAAGTTTTACGGATGATATTAAAATAGAATTCACATTGCCTTATTCTGAAATTCCAAATTTTCCTGTTTCGACAGTTCAAGGTCATAAAGGAGCTTTGGTGTTTGGAACTATTGGCAACAAAAAAGTGGTTGCTATGCAAGGTCGCTTTCATTTCTATGAAGGTTATTCTATGAAGGAAGTTACTTTTCCGGTTCGAGTAATAAAATATTTAGGCGTCAAAAAACTTATTGTTTCCAATGCTTCCGGAGGTGTAAATCCTAATTATGAAGTAGGTTCGATTGTAATTTTGAAAGATCATATCAATATGATGCCCGAACATCCTTTGCGTGGTAAAAATGACGAACGTTTTGGACCAAGATTTGTGAATATGAGCGAACCCTATTCTAGAAAAATGATTGAGAAAGCCAAAGAATTAGCAATAAATCTAAATATTAAAGTTCAGGATGGTATTTATCTAGGGCTTCAAGGACCAACATTTGAAACTCTTGCCGAATATAAAATGGTAAAAAACATTGGTGCTGATTGTGTTGGAATGTCAACTGTTCCCGAAGTAATTGTGGCACGTCATATGGAAATGGAAACTTTTGGATTGTCCGTGATTACTGATATAGGCGATGAAGATAGTATCGAAACTATTTCTCATAATGAAGTACTGGAAGCGGCCAAAAGTGCAGAACCTAAAGTAAGAATTCTAATAAAGGAATTGATTTTGACATATTAGATTGCTATACATATTTGGCAATAACTGAATAAAAATCTTCTGGAACGAATGGTTTTGTTATAACATCATTCATTCCGTAAGACAAAAGCATATCTCTGTTTTCATTTAATGAAATTGCTGTGAGGGCAATAATAGGTGTTTTTTTGTCAAATTTTCTAATTTCTTGAGTAGCAATAGTTCCATTTATTCCAGGCAAATGAACGTCCATTAAGATCATATCAAATTTTTTGTTTCTGGCTATTTCTATTGCGCGCTCTCCATTATCGATTATCTCGCAAAGAATCCCTTTGTTTTTCAGCATTTTTTTAGAAACCATTTGATTGATTTTATTGTCTTCAACAACTAATATTTTTTTATTTATTAGGGTAGAGTCATTATATGTTTTTGCTTTCTTCTCAATTTTTAACTGCTTTTCTCCTTCATTAAAATGTAATTCGAATGAAAAAGAAGAACCTTTTCCAACAGTGCTTTTAAGTTTTATTTCACCTCCTAAAATTTCAGTTAGTTTTTTTACAATAGTTAATCCTAAACCAGTTCCTCCGTATTTACGGTTTATACCAACGGAACCTTGGGAGAAACTATTAAAAACTGACTCTAATTTGTCTTCTGGAATTCCAATCCCATTGTCTTTTACCTCAAAATAAACGGTTGCATTTTTGTCTTCTAACGAAATAAGATTAGCAATTAATTTTACACTTCCATTGTGTGTAAATTTTAAGGCATTATTGATAAGATTTAGTATAATCTGTGACAATTTAGTGGGATCACCAATTAAATTATCGGGAATTTTTGAATCAATCTCAATCGCAAAATTATTGTTGTTTATTGATGCTAATTCTTTTAAAGAGTTTTGTATATTTTCTAATAATTCTTTGAGATTAAAATCGATATTTTCTATTTCAATTTTGTTAGAATCAATTTTTTGAATTTCCAGAATATCATTAATAAATGTTGTGAGGTAATCTCCTGAAAACTTTAAAGAAGTCAGGTATTTCATTTGAGATTTCTTTGGTTTCTCTTCTAATAGCAAATGAGCAATTCCATTAATTGCGTTCAAAGGTGTTCGCAGTTCGTGACTCACCGTCGAAAGGAATTCAGATCTGGCTTTTGAAGCTTTTTCTGCTCTTTCTTTGGCAATAATCAGTTCCTTATTTTTTTCTTCCAATAGAAGATTTGATTGAGTTCTGATGATATTATTTTTGTACAAAGCTAAACTTAACAAAGATAAAATCGAAATTAATGCGATGGCAAGAATGCTGATAAGTTTTGAGAATTTACTCTCTTTTTCCTTTACTTTGATTTCTTCATTTGTTTGTTGAACCTCTTTTAATCGCTCTGATTCCTTAAAATTTTCGTAATCATCGACTCCAAGTTTTTCGTTGTCCGAAATAGAAATACTTTCTTTTAAATTCGTGTGTTGTTTCAAATAGGAATACGCACTGTTCTTATCCAGCATTTTTTCATAAACAGTACTTAAAGCAAGTAAAATAGCGGATTTCTGTTCTAAGTTTTTATTTTTAGCATTTAATTCCAACGCTTTATTGAAATAATTTAAGGCTAAATTATTTCTATTTTGAGCCATTTCAATAGTCCCTATTTGATATAAAGCCTCGGTTTTACTATCCAAAATCACCTGATTATCTGGTTTACCAATTATTGAACTGAAAATTGTGGAAGCCAAATCATATTTTCCTTTTGATTTATAAATAATTCCTCTTTGTAGGTTTATCAAATCAGCAGTATCAGTAATTTCTAAAATGTCATATAATGATTGAGCTTTGTCAAAGCAAATTTCAGCATTATCAAAACTTCTTTTTTGCATATAGCACATTCCCAGATAGTAATATGTAGATGCTTGAACTATAGTGGATTCTAGGGATTTTGATAATAAAATGCTTTTATTGAAAGCTTTTATTGCATCATCATACTTTTTTACATCATAATAAAGTTTTCCCAAATTAGAGGTTTCGCTAGCCTGAGCTTCAGTTTTATTAGTAACTTTTGAATAGAGGATGGCCTTTTGAGTATAAAGAAGAGCGTCTTTATATTTATTTGCTTTAACATTGGCATTACGCAAATGGCTGTAATAGGCAACACTATCAATTTCCTCAATAGTTGATTTCTTTTGGGAATATGAGAATGTAGTAACTAAAACAAAAAATAGTAGTAATGACTTCATTAGATATTTGGAATTTTCTTATGAACAGCCATAAAGATAGAGAATTAATCTTTAATTTGTTAAAATAATTAAATCAATAATTCGAGAAGAATAGCCAATTTCATTGTCATACCAACCCACAACCTTCACCATTTTATCAATAACTGAAGTAAGTTGTGCATCAAATAAACAAGAATTCCTGTTGCCAATAACATCTACAGAAACAATTGGATCTTCGGTATAATCCAAGATTCCTTTTAAATTAGTTTGGGCACCAAGTTTGAAAGCAGCATTGATTTCCTCAATGGTCACGGCACGTTTTACATTAAAAGTAATGTCCGTCAACGAGCCATCAGGAACGGGAACACGAATGCCGCAACCTCCAATTTTACCTTCAAATTCAGGAAAAATCTTCGTCAATGCTTTGGCAGCACCAGTTGTTGTAGGAACAATAGATTGGCTTGCACCTCGTGCGCGACGCAAATCTTTGTGAGGCTGATCGTGTAAACTTTGGTCTGTTGTATAAGAGTGAATGGTGGTAATGTAAGCTTGTTCGATTCCGCAAAGGTCGTTGATGATTTTTATCATCGGAGCGGCATTGTTTGTGGTGCAACTTGCGTTCGAAATAATGCTTTCGGTTCCGTCAAGTATGTGTTCATTAACGCCAAGAACCACCGTTTTTATCGAATCCACTTCAGAAGGAGCAGAAAGAATTACTTTTTTGGCTCCAGCCAATATATGAGCATTGATTTCATCAAAAGTTCTGTACTTTCCTGTCGATTCAACAACAACATCTATGTTTATAGATTTCCAATCCAGGTTTGAAATGCTTTTCTCGTGAAAAAATAAGAAATGTTTCCCGTCAACTACAATTCCTTTTTCATTGTGAGAAACTTCGAAAGGCAAAACGCCGTGAATGCTGTCGTATTTAATCAAATGCGCCATCGTTTTGGTCTCGGCAATATCATTAATGGCAACAACTTCAATGGAGGGATGGTTCAAAAGCAAGCGAAATAAATTTCGTCCAATTCTTCCAAAACCGTTTATGGCAATTCTTGTTTTCAATTTTTTTTGGTTAATTGCTTAACTGGTTAATCGTTTAACCGTTTAAACGATTAACCAGTTAACCTCTTTTATAAAATATGTTTTTGTGCTTTGTATGAAGAACGCACCAATGGTCCACTTTCAACGTGGCGAAAGCCTAATTCCAAACCAAATTTTTCATATTTGGCGAATTGTTCCGGCGTTATGAATTCTTTTACAGGTAAATGTTTTTTACTAGGTTGCAGGTATTGACCTATTGTTATAATATCTACTTTGGCATTGTATAAATCTTGCATCGTTTGGAGAACTTCTTCTTCGGTTTCGCCAAGACCAAGCATTATTCCGGATTTGGTTCTTTTGATTCCTTTTTCTTTTAAGTATTTCAAAACTTCCAGACTTCGGTCGTACTTGGCTTGAATACGTACTTCACGAGTCAATCTTCGAACAGTTTCCACGTTATGTGAAACTACTTCTGGATTGGCTTCCACGATTCGGTCTATGTTTCTTTCGATTCCTTGAAAATCAGGAATCAGCGTTTCCAAAGTCGTGGTTGGGTTCATTCTGCGAATGGCTTTTATCGTTTCAATCCAAATAATAGAACCGCCATCTTTTAAATCATCTCTGTCCACGCTCGTGATTACGGCGTGTTTGATGTTCATTATTTTTATAGAACGTGCTACTTTCTCCGGTTCATCCCAATCCACGGTTTCTGGTCTTCCGGTTTTTACACCGCAAAATCCACAAGAACGCGTGCAGATATTTCCCAAAATCATAAACGTAGCCGTTCCTTCGCCCCAGCATTCGCCCATATTTGGGCAACTTCCTGAGGTACAAATGGTGTTCAGGTTGTATTTGTCCACCAAACCACGAAGTTCTGTATATTTTTGACCGATTGGGAGTTTTACTCTCAACCATTTTGGCTTTCCTATTGGTAATGCATTTTCTAAAACAGATTCCATAAAGTATTTTTTGAAAGGGCAAAGATAAGTAAAGTAGATTTAGGAATTGGAATTTGTGTATTGGGATTTTTGATGCAGGAATTGGGATTTTATATTAAAATTGGGGAAATAAAAAGTACTTATTTTGCAATTGTTTGAGTGTGAACACTTAGGTGATTTCACTCCAAAATTGTGAATATCTATTTTAGAAATGATGTTATTTTTTGCCTCTAAAATCTATCTTTGGCATCCCTAAAAAAATATATTATGAGCGGAATGTGGTACGAATGCAAAGTAAAATACAGAAAAACAGATGATATTGGAGCGCAAAAAGTAACTACCGAACCTTATTTGGTAGATGCTTTGTCTTATACGGAAGCGGAATCCAGAATCAACGAAGAAATGAAAGCTTACATCAGTGAAGAATTTAAAATCACAAATATAAAAGTAGCGAATTATGCCGAAATTCACCCTTTTGAAAATGCCGATCGTTGGTTTAAATCCCGAGTTTCTTTAATGGCTTATGACGAAGAAAGCGGGAAAGAGCGCAAGACGAATATGTATTTATTAGTTCAGGCCAACGATGTAAAAGAAGCTTTTGAAAACACAATAAGTGTGATGAAAGGCACGATGGGTGATTATACCATTCCTGCCATTTCAGAATCTCCTATTATGGATGTTTTTCCTTATTTCTCTGGCGAAGAAGACGAATTGGAACAAATGGAAAAGTTCAACGCGCTCAAAGCTTCGAAACCTGAAAATGATGCTGTAGAAATGGAAGACGCAATGGAATTTGATGCTGAAGTTGTAGCGGAGAGTTATTGATTGTAAACGATATTAAATATGAAAGAGGCTTTTTAGGCCTCTTTTTTTGTTCTATAATTGTTAGGCTAAATTTTATCTCTATTGCTTTAGGGCGAATGTATTAATTTAGGTTTTACAAAATAAAAAATTGCTATTCCTATTGTAATTTGAAAAAATAATACAATCACTATTTGACCAAATTTATTCATCCATTCGCTAAAGCTTATTATACGGTTAGTTGGATTAATTGTATTTAAAATTATGATCATAAGATATTTGGTTAAAATAAGTGTTACTATCAATTTAATTCTACTTGAATATATCTTCATGTTTTCATTTTTTGAATATTTAGTAATAAAAAAAGCTATTATATAAGAATCAATCCATTCCCAAAAAACATATAGCTTACGAGTTAAAATTTGTGTATCGCTATTTTCGTATTTTGGATTCCAGTTTATGTAAATTGCACCAATGAAATGTCTAATTATTTCATAAATAACTACTGCAATTATGATATGATAAATGTTTTTTATTGAGAACATAAGTGTTTATTAATGGCACATATTGAATATACAAATAAAAACTGCACATTGGTGATACACTGTTTTGTTTTGTACTTTCAAATATATAAAAATATTCTTAAAAATATTTAAACTTAATAGTTTTAAATCACAAAAAAGCGGTGCTTAAAAAACTTTAAACGCCTCCTTAATTTTAATGTAAATTTTATTTTTCTTATCGTATCGCTTTCACAAACTCTCCAATACTTCCAACTCCATTCTCTGTCAAGTTTTTGATAAAAGCACTTCCTATAATCGCACCTTTGGCAAATTGGGTGGCTTGATTGAAAGTTTCCTTGTTGCTAATTCCAAAACCGATGATTTGAGGGTTTTTCAAGTTCATATCTGCAATGCGTTTGAAATACTCTTCTTGAACGCTTCCAAAACCAGATTGCGAACCGGTAACACTTGCAGAGCTTACCATATAAATAAATCCGTCCGAAACGCTGTCGATAAAACGAATGCGCGCGTCCGAAGTTTGTGGCGTAACCAGGAACACGTTTTTGAGTCCGTATTTCTCGAAAGTAGCTTTGTATTCTTCGGCATAAACATCAACAGGAAGGTCGGGAATGATTAATCCATCGATGCCAATTTCAGCACATTTCTTGCAGAAATTTTCTATACCATATTGCAACATTGGATTGAAATAACCCATTATCACTAATGGAATAGCAACCGTTTTTCTAATGTCTTTTAGTTGGTCAAACAAAACCTGAGTCGTCATTCCGTTATGCAAAGCTTGAGTTGAACTCTCTTGAATCGTTGGTCCATCGGCCAAGGGATCGCTGAACGGCAATCCAATTTCAATCATATCGACACCACTTTTTTCTAAATCCTGAATGATTTGAACGATATCATTCAGACTTGGATATCCAGCTGAAAAATAGATAGAAAGTATCTTTTTGTTTTCTTGTAATTTTTGATTTATTCTGTTCATTTTTTATGTTTTTGTTTAAACCTGTCAGGTTTAAATTAATTTAATAGTGTCTCTTTGTTGTAACACTATAAGCCCAGGCTTTTTGGTTCGATTGCAACTGTACTTCCACGCGTTTGTAATGCAATCCTTCGTACAGATCCGCCTGATGAAGTTCTTTGGTTGTAATTTCGTAAACAATTCCGTTGATAGTATCTTCTGGTTGATGCGTTTCCACAATGATAGGGTAGTGTACAATTCCAAATTCTTCTTCGATTTTAATTTCTTTTAATGCATATCCTATTAATGTTTCAGGAGTTCCTGTTAGAATTCGTCCAAAAAGGTTTTCCTGAACGTCATCGTGTTGTAAAGAGCCGTAGGTAAATAATTTTATCAAAGTATTCATTTTTGTCAGTCTTAATTATAATTTAAAATAATCTATATAAGTTTCCAAATCTTTGTCACCACGGCCAGATAAATTAATCACGACAATATCTGTAGGTTTGAATTGTTTTTCGTCTAAAACAGCAAAGGCATGTGCACTTTCGATAGCCGGAATTAAACCTTCCATTTGGGATAATTTTAAACCCCATTGCATTGCCTGTTCATCAGTAATCGAAATGAATTCCGCTCTTCCGGTAGCGAATAAATTGGCGTGCATTGGGCCAACACCGGGATAATCCAATCCAGCAGAAATAGAATACGGTTCGGTAATCTGTCCGTCAAGTGATTGCATCAACAGGGTTTTACTTCCGTGAATAACACCAATTTTTCCTAAAGCTGAAGTTGCGGCACTTTCACCAGAATCAACTCCTAGACCTGCGGCTTCGACAGCAATAATATTCACGCTTTCGTCATCCAAAAAATGATAGTAAGCACCAGCTGCATTGCTTCCGCCACCCACACAAGCAATAACGTAATCAGGGTTTTCACGACCTTCTTTTTGTAATAATTGTTCCTTGATTTCTTTAGAAATAACACTTTGAAAACGTGCTACCATATCCGGATAAGGATGTGGTCCAACAACGGAACCGATGATATAATAAGTGTCAACAGGATTATTAATCCAGTCGCGAATGGCTTCGTTTGTGGCATCTTTTAAGGTTTTGGAACCAGAAAGTGCGGGACGAACTTCGGCGCCTAGCATTTTCATTCGGGCAACATTTGGTGCTTGACGTTTGATATCAATCTCGCCCATATAAACGATGCATTGCAATCCCATCAAGGCACAAACAGTAGCCGTGGCAACACCGTGTTGACCTGCGCCAGTTTCAGCAATGATTCTGGTTTTGCCCAATCGTTTGGCCAATAAAATTTGTCCAATCGTATTGTTGACTTTATGTGCGCCAGTATGACATAAATCTTCTCTTTTGAGGTAGATTTTGGTATTGTATTCAGCAGATAATCTGGCTGCAAAATAAAGTGGTGTAGGACGACCTGCATAGTCTTTTAATAATGCGTCAAATTCTTTTTGAAATTCAGGTTCTGCGGTAATTTTTAAATATTGTTGGCGTAGTTCCTCAACATTTGGATATAACATTTCTGGAATGTAAGCTCCTCCAAATTCTCCGTAATAGCCTTTTTCGTTAACGTGATAAGTCATTTTTTTAGGTTTTGGGTTCTGGGTTTTAGGTCGTTGATTTACACTACAACTAAAAACTTTCAACCATTAAATTTAATAATTCTATGTTTTTTAATCCTGGTTCGATTTCAAATTTACTGTTTACATCAATAGCATAAATGGGTAAACCGGTTTTTAATACTTGTTTAACGTTTTCTAATTCTTCGATTCCGATTCCTCCGCTCAAGAAAAAAGGTTTAGTTGATGGATATTTTTTTAATACTTCCCAATTGAAAGAAGTTCCATTTCCACCGGGTAATTTTCCTTTAGTGTCAAAAAGGAAATAATCGCAAACCCTTTCAAAAGGTTTCAAAACTTCAAAATCAAAATCATCATTTACAGAAAACACTTTGATTATTTCGACTGAATTATCAATTTTATTCTTCAAATCCATACAAAATTCAGGCGATTCGTTTCCGTGTAATTGAACTGCTTGTAAATCGTTTTTTTTAATTTTTTCCACAATTCCATCAACAGTTTCATTTACAAAAACACCTACTTTTTTGATCGATTTTGGTAATTCGGGAATGATTCCGTTAAAATAGCGTCCTGATTTCTCCCAAAAGATAAAGCCCATATAATCGGGTAGGAGCGCACCTACTTCGAGCATATTTTCGGGGTATTTCATTCCGCAGATTTTGATTTTCATCTTTATAATTTTGAAATAAATTCTTTCGCCGCTTCTCCAGCATTATTGGTTTTCATAAAATTTTCACCGATTAAAAATCCTTTGTAGCCATAAGGTTTTAATTCGTTGATGGCTTCGATTGATGAAATGCCGCTTTCGGAAACTTTTACAAATTCGTTTGGGATTTGGTCTGCCAATTGCTTGCTGAAATCCAAACTGACTTCAAATGTTTTCAAGTTTCTATTGTTCACGCCAATCATATCTAATGTTGGCATTATTGATTTTTCTAATTCTTCTAAATTATGAACTTCCAACAACACTTCTAATCCTAAACTTTTCGCAAATTCAGATAAATTTTTGATTTCATCTCTTGTCAAAACGGCTGCAATAAGCAAAATTAAGTCGGCTCCGTGTGCTTTAGCTTCTAATATTTGGTATTCATCAACTATAAATTCTTTTCGCAATAACGGAATATTTACCGAAGCTCTTGCCAAAAGTAAATCGTCTAATGAACCACCAAAATATTTGCCATCCGTTAAAACCGAAATACCACAAGCGCCTGCATTTTCATAGCCTTTGACTACTTCTTCGACCGTAAAGCTGTAATTTATTTCGGCTTTCGAAGGAGAACGACGTTTGTGTTCGGCAATGATTCCTGAATTGCTATTTTTTAAATTACGGCTTAAGGAAATCGTTTTTCTTCCGAAAAACACCGAAGCTTCCAGTTGAGATACAGGGATAATTGATTTCTTGAGAATGACTTCTCTTCTTTTGTCGATTATGATTCTGTCTAAAATATTCATTTTTTATTTGCTTAATTCTTGTAATTTATTCAATGCTGCCAATCCTTTTCCTGAAAGCAGACTTTCTTTTGCCAATTCGAAACCTTCGAGCGGAGTACATTTTGTAACCGTTGCAATCGCCATTCCCGCATTGGCACAAACCACATTGTTTTGAGCTTCGGTTCCCTTTCCAGATATGATATTCATAAACATTTCTGCCGATTCCTCGATGGTTTTTCCGCCTTCGATTTCGCTTTGTAACAATTGTCGAACGCCAAAATCTTCGGGTTTTAAAACCCCTTCAATTCGGTCAGAAATAGTTTTCGTCGGGCAAGTTAAAGAAACTTCATCATAACCATCCAAAGAATGGAGAATGGTGAAATTGATGTCGGTGTTTTGATATAAATAAGCATATTTTCTGGCCAATTCGAGATTGTAAACACCAACCATTTGGTTTTTTGGAAACGAAGGATTTATCATTGGTCCCAACATATTGAAGAAGGTTCTCACACCCAATTCTTTTCGAATAGGTCCCACGTTTTTCATTGCAGGGTGAAACAATGGAGCGTGTAATATGCAAATTCCGGCTTGGTCGATGCATTTGTTCAGGAAATCATTGTCGTTACTAAATTTTACTCCAAGTTTTTCCATTACATTGCTTGAACCCGAAATGGAAGAAACGCCATAATTTCCGTGTTTTGCCACTTTGATTCCTGCTCCAGCAGCCACAAATGACGCCAAAGTTGATATATTAAATGTGTCTTTTCCGTCGCCACCCGTTCCGCATAAATCAATGGTATTGTAAGCGGATAAATCGACCCGAATGCACAATTCTAACAAAGCTTCGCGGAAACCGGCTAACTCTTCAATACTAATGCTGCGCATCATATATACAGTTAGAAACGAAGCGATTTGGCTTGGATTATAATTTCCGTTTGAAATATTGACCAAAACGGCTTTAGCTTCTTCTTTCGAAAGCATTTCGTGATTGATGAGTCTATTTAATATAATTTTCATTTTATAATTTCTTTTTATTTTCAGACATATATTTTAAATAATCAACAATTTCTTGAGATTGCTGTTTTGAAATTCCGAGCGTTGGCATTTTTACTTTGTTTCTAAAAGAAGCCGGATTCACGATATAATCTACGAGTTCGTTTTCTTTCCAATATTCGGTGACACTTTTTGGATAATTTAATTCCGGTCCCATTGTTCCTCCAATTCCGTTGATTGAATGGCAGGTTAAACACTGAGTTTTGAATAAAGTATACCCTGATTCCAATTTTCTGTTTTTTAATGGATATAATTCTAATGTTGATTTATTCAGCGGTTCCAGGTATATTTTTACCAAATTATAAGGATATTTATAACGCGTATCTTTTTCGGAAACCGAAGTGTAAACGATATAAAACGGTTCTGCATTCATTTCATTTCCATTCTTGATAATCGCCTCCCAATTCGACCCTTTTGGAGCATCAACATCTTTGAATGCCAAGTATGGATTTGCGTTTAAAAATAATTCCAAAGGCATTTCCGGTTTGTAACCATCGATACATTCGAACACTATTTTCGTATTTTTTGGATCTATTTTCGTCAAATCAATTTCATTTTTAATAAGAACTGATGCACTCACAGCATTGTATTTCTTCTCTTTATGATAAACAGGATCGTTTGTGATTGTTACCACAGTATCTTTTCCGAGTTTGTTTGTTTTCTGTAAATCCAATAAATCTAATTTAATTTCAGTTTGAGCAATAGTTGTTGCTTCTACTTTTTGTTCCTTTTTTTGGTTGCAAGAAAGGAAGCTAAAAATAAAAAAGCTAAAAATTAAAATACGGATAATCGTTTTTTTCAAAATGTTTTATTTCTAATTTTTAACCCAGTTTTCTAAAATCTTCTTCCCGTTTGGTGTCAAAACACTTTCTGGATGAAATTGAACGCCACGAACATCAAACGTTTTGTGTCGCAATGACATTACTTGTCCGTTTTCATCGAAAGAAGTTGCTTCCAAAACTTCGGGTAAATCAGCATCGACAACCCAAGAATGGTAGCGTCCCACTTCGAATTCATTTCCTAAACCTTCAAATAAAAGCTCATCATCAACCGATGTTTTTACCATTGTGGCCACACCATGATAGACTTTATCCAAATTAGAAAGTGTCCCTCCAAAGACTTCTCCAATGGCTTGTTGTCCAAGGCAAACTCCCAGAATACTTTTTGTTGGCGCATATTTAGCGATAACTGCTTTCAACAAACCCGCTTCATCAGGAATGCCAGGTCCAGGAGAAAGTAATATTTTATCGAAATGTGCGATTTCATCAATATTGAATTCATCGTTTCTATAAACGGTAACTTCGCAATCTAAATCTTCGAGATAATGCACCAAATTATAAGTGAAACTATCGTAATTGTCTATGACTAGTATTTTTTTCATTTTGTTTTTTATCTTGTCTCTTTTATCTTTTTCTAAATTGTTTCTGCTAAATCCAAAGCTGCATTCAGTGCTCTCAATTTATTATATACTTCTTGCATTTCGCTTTCCTCATCTGAATCGGCAACAATTCCGGCACCAGCTTGACAGTGCAATTGATGATTTTTGCTCAGGAAAGTCCGAATCATAATCGCGTGATTAAAATTCCCTTCGAAATCCATAAATCCAATGGCTCCTCCGTAAAAATTACGATTTGTTTTTTCGTATTCTTCTATGAGTTGCATTGCTCTGTGTTTTGGAGCTCCGCTTAATGTTCCAGCTGGAAAAGTATCGGCAACGACTTGCATCGTTGTTGCCTTCTCGTGTAAATGGCCTGTTACTTTTGAAACCAAATGAATCACGTGGGAGAAAAATTGCACTTCGCGGTATTTTTCAACATTGACATTGTGACCGTTTCGACTTAAATCATTTCTGGCCAAATCGACCAACATCACGTGTTCACTATTTTCTTTTTTGTCTATGGATAATTCTTTGGCTAGAATTGCGTCTTTTTCATCATCTCCAGTTCGTTTGAATGTTCCTGCGATAGGATGAATTTCGGCTTTTCTGTTTTTGACGATAATTTGAGCTTCGGGTGAAGAACCAAATATTTTGAAATCTCCGTAATCAAAAAAGAACAAATAGGGTGAAGGATTGATGCTTCGCAAAGCTCTGTAAACGTTGAATTCATCGCCTTTGAATCCTTGGGTAAATCTTCGGGACAAAACCAATTGGAATACATCGCCACGATAACAATGCTTTTTGGCCAAAGCCACATAATGTTTGAATTCTTCGTCAGTAAGATTTGAAACTCCTTCTCCTTCTTTCGAAAATTTATAAGAAGCAATGTTTCTGGATTGTAACAATTGTTCAATTTCTGAGATGTTGTTTTTTCCATCTAAACTGTGACAGAAAATATAGGCTTCGTTTTTGAAGTGGTTGATGGCAATTATATTTTGGTAAACCGCATAATATATATCGGGAATGGTATTGCTATTTTCTTTTTTAGCAATAGTTACCTTTTCAAAATAGCGAACTGCATCATAAGAAATATAACCAAACAATCCGTTATTGATGAATTTGAAATCACTTTTCTCAGATTTGAATTGATGTGAAAACTCTTGAATTACTTGAGGAATATCGGTATTTTCGCCAATGGAAATAGTTTTAATGCTTCCGTCAGGATAAGTTTTATAAATCGTTTCGTTTTCTATTTTTATGGAAGCAATCGGATTGCAACAGATGTATGAAAAACTGTTGTCGTTACCATGATAATCGCTACTTTCCAAAAGCAAACTATTTGGAAATTGATCCCGAATTTTTAGGTAAACACTCACAGGAGTAATCGTGTCGGCTAGGATTTGCTTATAATTTGTATTGAGTTTAAATGATTCCAATTTGTTGAATTTTATTGTTGAATGATGTTTTGAAATAACTTTGAAATAAAAAAAAGGCCTGTCGTGATGACAAGCCTTTTATATTTATAGTTTTATACTATAGGAGCTTAGTTCACGACGTCTGACGTAAATTGTTCCACCACCAAGTACTGTTTGTAATTGTTTTCATATTTAATTCTTACCACAAATATATAAATGAAATTTGATTATCCAAACAGAATGAACAAAAAACACTATTTTTTATGATTTTGTTAAAAAAACAAAGCCCAACGATTTCTCATTGGGCTTTATAAAACTATTTTTCTAAAATTAGAAAGTTAAATTTACAGTTAATTCAAATTCATCATAGATAGCTTTGTCTCCAATGCTTTCAAAGAATGATTTAGAACCATATTTAATGTCATATTTTGTTCTGTTTACCATAAATTTTGTAGTTGCAGAATTATCGGTAACTGTAATATCAAAAGTAACTGGGTTTGTAATTCCTTTTATGGTTAAATCAGCTGTTACTGTGTAAACGTCTTTACCTTTTGCACCAATAGTTTTGAAAACTAAAGTTGAAGTTGCAAATTTTGCAGTGCTGAAAAAATCTTCAGATTTCAAGTGACCTTCAAGTTTTCCTTTGTAATCTCCTGTTAAATCAAGGTCATTTATAGTTGTCATATCAGCAGTAAAAGTTCCGCCTACTAATTTTTTTCCTTTAAAAACTAATGCTCCATCTTTAATGTTTATGATTCCGTTATGTTGTCCTGTTACTTTTTTTGCCAACCATTTAATAGAACTTTTTGAAGTATCTACTTTTTTAGTTTGTGCTGTTACTGATAAAGTAGATAAAACTACTACTAATGCTAATGCAATTGATTTTAAATTTTTCATTGATTTTAAATTTGTTTTGAATTAATAATTAAAGTGTGATAAATAATTCTTCGTTAGATTTTCTAACTTTTTTCAAATGCTGTGTTGCATCTTCTTTGTGTCTGTATCCAATAGTTGCCATTAAAGAAGCATTTAGACCTAGTTTGTCTAGACCAAGTATATCATTTACTTGAGCAGGATTAAATCCTTCCATTGGAGTAACATCAATTTTTAATTCGGCGGCAGCATTTAGAAGGTTTCCAAGAGCTAAATAGGTTTGTTTTGATGCCCAAATGTTTTTTGCGTCTTCTGCTAAATGATTAATTGTGCCTTTCATATAGTCGCCAAAACCAGCTAAAGATTCGACCGGAATGTTTCTGGTATCACCAATTCTACTGATGTATTTCTCTATAGCATCGTCACCAACATTAATCTCGTTTGCGAAAACGATTAAATGTGAAGCGTCTACAACTTGCGATTGTCCATAAGCAGCAGCTAAAAGTTCTGCTCTTAACTCAGGATTTTCAACGATAATAACTTGGTAAGGTTGAAGGCCGTAAGATGATGAACTTAAACGAATGGATTCTTTTAAGGTGTTTAAATCTTCGGTTGAGACTTTTTTTGTTGCATCAAATTTTTTTGTTGCGTATCTCCAGTTTTGAGTTTCTAAAAAGTGATTCATAATTTGTTGTTTGTGTTTATTGATTTCTATATTTTTCTAATAATTGATTTAATTGTATTAATTCTTCTGTATTTAAATTTTTTGAAAAGAAATTTTCGTGTTCGATTACTTTTGGATCCAATTCGGTTAAAACATCAAGCCCTTTTTGAGTGATTAACACTTCTATTTTTCTTCTATTTTCAGGGCAAACGTTTCGTGTAACAAGATTTTTTAATAATAATTTATCTACTAATCGAGTGGTATTGCTCGTTTTGGCCAACATTCGTTCCTGAATTACACACATGTTTGCTGAATTCCCTTTTTGACCTCTCAGTATTCTCAGTACATTGTATTGTTCACCGGATAAATCATAAGGTTTTAAAATTTCATTTAATTTATCTGAAATTACGTTCTGAGTGTACAAGACATTCAGGATAATTTTTTTAGAATTATCCAATGCAACGGTGCTTTTTATTTCGTCTTCAATTTTCATATTTGTATATATGTAATTTGTAGGTACAAATGTAATACAATTTTATTTGTATATACAAATGTTTTAACGTTTTATTATTAAAATAGTTTTTGAGTTGGGGGAATTGTTGATTTTTAGAAAAATAATCCGATGAGTATAAGTAGTGTAAAATAGAGTAATATGTAATATTTACATATTATGACTGATTTTTTTTACTATTTTTATGAATTATTTTATGAATTTGTTAATCCTCCTGTTTTACGTTTATACGAAATCGTTTTCTTCAAAATATTATCTAATTCACATTTTTACCAATTTTTATTATGTAAAAACTTCGTATTTTTACAAAAAACTATATTATGAATTTAACACAAGAAGATTGGGTTTCTCAGCTTGAAGTTGATGAAAACTCTGTAATATTAGACGTTAGGACAGAAGATGAATGCAATAATGGAATTATTCCTAACTCTATAAATATTGATATATACGAAGGTCAGGAATTTATAGAAAAATTAGAAGCGTTAGATAAAACAAAAAACTATTATGTTTATTGTCGCTCTGGAGCTAGAAGTGCAAAAGCATGTGAAGCAATGAACAATCTGGGTTTTGAAAACACTTATAATTTGCAGGGAGGAATCTTAGAATGGGATGGCGAAATAGTTTCGCCATAAAGTAATGCAGAGGCCGTTACCTCTTTTTATTTACACTTTTAAATTTAACATAATAAACATATAATGAATATAATACCT
The DNA here is from genome assembly GCF_043780635.1 of Flavobacterium sp. GTDB lineage: Bacteria > Bacteroidota > Bacteroidia > Flavobacteriales > Flavobacteriaceae > Flavobacterium. Next base: position 17,662 of record NZ_JAYWCK010000122.1, on the reverse strand, counting down.
CAAGAATTCCAAATTAGCTCATTGCTTATTCAAGATACTTATTTAGTTAATGGTGAATTAAAGAAATGGACAGGTACAACAACTCAGGTTTATTCTACCATTTCTTCTACCGAAAATTACGAACCGACTTTGTTAGGAACGATTCCTTTTATGGGAGAAAAAGAAGCTATGGAAACTGTAGATGCTGCTGATGCAGCATTCAATAACGGGCAAGGTTTGTGGCCGACAATGAAAGTGGTTGATCGTATCAAATGTATGGAAAATTTTGTTTCGCAAATGAAAGCAACCCGATTTGAAGTTGTTAAGCTTTTGATGTGGGAAATTGGAAAATCATTGGGTGATTCTGAAAAAGAATTTGATAGAACCGTAGAATATATTTATGATACTATTGAAAGTTACAAAGAATTAAACAGCCGCAGTGCTCGATTTAGTAAGGTGCAGGGAATAAATGCTATGGTTAGAAGAGGACCGTTAGGAGTTGTTCTATGTCTTGGACCTTATAATTACCCTTTGAACGAAACTTTTACTTTGTTGATCCCTGCGTTGATAATGGGGAATCCTGTTATTTTTAAACCAGCTAAACACGGTGTTTTATTAATTTCTCCTTTATTGGAAGCTTTTAGAAGTAGTTTTCCAAAAGGTGTAATTAATATATTATATGGTCGAGGTCGTGAAGTTGCTTCTCCAATTATGAAATCAGGAAGAGTTTCTATTTTGGCTTTAATTGGAAATAGTAAATCAGCAATTGCATTGCAGGATTTACATCCCAATAAAAATAGATTAAGATTAGTTTTGGGATTGGAAGCAAAAAACCCTGCTATAATTTTACCAGATGCGAATTTAGATTTGGCCATTCAGGAATGTGTTGCTGGATCTTTATCTTTTAACGGACAGCGTTGTACAGCCTTGAAGATTTTATATGTTCATGAAACAATTGTTGATGAATTTAATAAACGTTTTGCTGCAAAAGTGGATGCGTTAACTTATGGAAATCCTTGGGATAAATCAGTATTTCTTACTCCATTGCCAGAAAAAGATAAACCTGACTATATTCAGGAATTGATTGATGATGCGACAAATAAAGGAGCAAAAGTGATGAATGCTAAAGGTGGAGAACGTTCTGAAAATTTTATTTTTCCGGCTGTCTTGTACCCAATAAATAAAGAGATGAGAGTGTATCACGAAGAACAATTTGGCCCAGTTGTGCCAATTATTTCTTTCAAAAACATTCAAGAACCATTGAATGATATGGCCGAATCCCATTATGGTCAGCAAGTAAGTTTGTTTGGTCAAGACATAAAAACTATTGCACCGCTTATTGATACTTTGGTAAATTTAGTTTGTAGAGTAAACCTAAACAGTTCTTGTCAGAGAGGACCAGACGTTTTTCCGTTTACTGGAAGAAAAGATTCAGCAGTGGGAACCTTAAGTATACACGATGCTTTGCGATCTTTCTCTATCAGAACTTTTGTGGCTTCAAAAGACAATGACTATAACAACAAAATTTTGCAGGAATTATTGAATAGTAAAGAGTCAAATTTCATCAATACAGATTATATTTTGTAGTTGAAATTCCTTTAAAATTTGTGATAGATTCCAAGTTAGACAAGGGCAATATTAATAAACGCAACAAAACAAGGATTTAGTAAGAAAAATAAATTACTTTAAATTAATTTTGTTATATTTTTTAAAATTTATTTAAAAATTGTGATAAATATCATTGTTTTTGAATCAAAACTAGAGTAAATTTACTGAATAGAATTTAAACTTTAATTCAATGAAAAATAAGTATTCGTTTTTAGTAGTGATAGCACTAGTATTTATCGTGAGTAATAGCAGTATAGCTCAAAACAGTAGTTGGGCTGTTCCAGAATACACGAAGGGGATAAAAAACCCATTTGCTGGAAACAGTAGTGCCACCAAAGAAGGAAAGGAAATTTATGAACAGATGTGTGTTTTGTGTCATGGATTAACTGGAAAAGGAAATGGTGAAGCTGGCTTAAGTCTTGATCAAAAACCTGCAAATTTTCTTTACATTAAAGATATTCCCTATGAAACAGATGGTGAAATATTTTGGAAACTAACTGTGGGGAAACCTCCGATGTCGTCTTATGATGAATTATTAACTGAAGACCAGAGATGGAAATTGGTAAATTACATCAGAGAACTCAACAAGAAAAAATAATTTAATTTTCAGCTTTAAAACTAAACCCTGTGATTATATTAATGTCAGGGTTTTTTATGTAAATCCATTTTGTCAATTCTTTTAAATTTGGAAGTTTTTACTTGTATTTTGGTCTTATGTTTTTATTTATTTGGTATATAAAAATGTATCTTTACAAGGAAAAATCTTAAATTCATTTAGTTTTCATCATTAATACTATTTTAAATTATGGTTCAGAAAAAACTACTTATTCTATTATTATTTCTTAGTGTCAGTTATGGGTATTCACAAACTGATACAATTACAAAAAAGAATGTAGCATCGGAAGTGATGCCCAAATGAGGGGTTATTATAAAGGAGCCTATAGGGATAATGTACTTGTGGATTCTCAACTACCCTGATTTTAATAATGATAATCTATTATATATACTATTTAGCCGATAAGTTGACTTTGAAAGATTTTAAGCCTGCTAACTGAGCCCCATCTAATCCATGATTCAAACTATAATTACCAGCAGGAAAATCTTTTAATATATAGTAATTACACACTCTTGCAACATCTACGTATTTTGTTCCTGCGGTGTTTAAAGCCGATAAAGTCAAGTCGGCAACCAAACCTCCAAGTCCTCCAAGTCCTGAAGACACTGAAGTGTTGTATCGAATCTCTCCTCTTCTGGTGTATAGTATTTCATTGGTTTTTGCAGATTTAATGATAAACTCTATGTCCACATTAACGTTTGAAGCAAGAGACGACTTATCCCATTTGTGGATAATAGTAAACACGACCATATCCGCACCAAATACCTCGGCAAATTTATTTAAAGGAGTATCTAAAAATAATTCCGAATCAAAGGCACTTTCTTTTTTTAAAATTTCCATCGAAAGAAATGGAGGGATAACATAATATCCGGCATCCGCCAATGGAGTATACAAAGTGGAGTGAAAAAATTCCTTTGCTTCAACATTAGTACTTCTGTTTATGGGAGGCATAATTAAAGCTACAGATGGTTTCTCCTCATACATTCCTTTATACGCTACTGATTTAGCTAAGGGAGCTGTTGTAGTGCAACTTGTAATCGCTAGTGTAGCAATCAACAATAATATATAAACTTTTCTCATAATTCAGTCATTTTTAAAATTCGGTCCATAAATATTTTTGATTCCGGATATAAATCCATTTCTTTTTGTAGCATTGATCTTCCTTCCTCAATTTTGTTTGATTGAAGTAATAAAAAACCATAATCAGCATAAACACCGGGAGGTACTACTCCACGAATTCCTTTTTGCTTATTAATTATTTTTTTATATTCCTCTTCTAGATTAGCATTAGTCTTATCATTCCTGTTTTTTAGAAAGTTATAACTACTTGTTTCATATTTACTCCAGGTATAGAGTTTTGTTGGAGCTGAACAGGATGCCAAAACTAGGGCTGCAATAGATGTTAAAATTAGTTTTCTCATGGTAATATTATTTTTTTGGATTCTTGTGCTGATATAAATATTTGTTTGTTGAAAATCATTTTGTTTTCATAGTATACTTTAAGGATGTGATTACCGGTAGAAATCGAATAAACCTCACCTAGCATTCTTCCAGTTTTGTCCTTATATACTTTAGCTTGAAAAGGGGCTTTATCATCAATAACCACTTCAACACCTTTGGAATAGTCGTTTGGATTACCTAAAAATTCTAGATAGGATTCGTTTGCAAGACCTTGAAAGGATGTTTTTGTGCCTCCACAACTTGCTAAAGCAAGAAACAATAGCGCGATTAGATAATGTATATTTTTCATTACTTTATTTGTTTTATATAATAATTATTCAAATTTTGAGGATCCATATCTCCTTCAGTAAACACAACCATAGAAAATTCATTCTGAGGCGAATCTCCTCCAGTAAACTCAACTTTAACCTTACCACTTACCTTACCCGGCAATTCAATATTCATTCCTGTTTGAGGGTTCTTTACAGTTCTTCCTTTTATCACCACCTCATATATGTCACCTATTTTAATTCCTTGACTCTTCCCTCCAGATATTAAAATACCATTACTGTCATTTGATAATATATAAGATTTCCATGGTCTATCCATACAGTTACTAATAATATTTTCTACCAATTTAGAAATAGCAGCAGAAATCGCTTTATCACTCAAGGTGGCATCATAATCAGTTCTTTTCCCTAATCCCATAACCGTTTTATCTGTTGTTTCAGCTTCACCTTTGGACTCTTCAGAATAAATAATTTGTCCTGTTGAAACATCAACAAGTCGAATACTAACTCCTGCTTGAACTACTTGGGTTTTAGTTCTTGAAAAGGCATTAACCCCTCCTACGTTTTTTCTGCCAAATTCTGTAATGGATCCAATAATCAAGTAATCTGCTCCCACTTTTTGATAATCAGAACTATTAGACAAATTAATCTCTGCTAAAATCTTATCAAGATCTTCTCTTTCTAATAAAATAAATTTATTTGATGCCGCTAACTTAGTAGATAATATATCAACAGTTTGCTTACCTAAGGGATCATTATTCTTATCGTAAAACAATCCTTTTGCATATTGTGTTTCGTTTGAGAAACGAGCAATGGCAACTTTACGTTTTAATACTTGGACTTCTTTAGTGATATTTTGACTTACAGGCTCCGTATTAATTACTTTTTTTTGGGCATTACTAGTTATTGTGAAAAATAGCAATACAATAAGTAAATAGGTGTTTTTCATATTTATTTTTATTTTTACTGCTTACTCTATACAGTTTTCAGCTTACCTGCTAAATTATTAATATCAAACTTACAAATGTTTTCTTAAAGCACAAACTTAAAACGTTAATTTTTAATAAGTTTACGGTTTTCCGTAAAGGGATGGTTTATTTTAAAAAAAACTGACCTACTAAAAAACATATAGTTATTCAGATTAGAATATTTCATTTTAATTTGTCAGCAAGATTCTTTAGGTGGGTTCTAAAAATTGATTTTTTTTGATTTTTCTATAAAACAAACCCCATTCGTTTAATCATTGCCCATTTTTTAGTAAATGAGCCATATTTTTGATTACATTTTCGTGTTTTTTTACAAAAGGATTGTTTTCATCCCAAACATAGCCTGCAAGAACAGCACATATTTTTTGTTTGACATCTGGGTCTTCCGGTTGGTGGAAAAATAAGGTTTGAAGATTTCCGGTATACCATTCCTTTACATAAGTGGTAAACACAGCAATACCTCGCTTCATATATCCAGTAAATTCGTCTTCCCAATCTACAGTAATTCCTTGAGATTCTTTTAAACACAATTTTGCGGCAAGCATACCAGATTCAGTAGCAAAAGCAACTCCAGAGGAGAAAACTGGATCTAAAAACTCTGAACTGTTTCCTGTTAAAGCAAAACCATCGCCATACATTTTTTTTACAGATCGGGAGTAATTTTCTAATTTCACAGGCTCAAATAAGAAGTCAACTCCAGCAAATCGTTTAATGTAAAAATCAGATAATTTAATAGCATTATTTAATGCTTCTCTGTTATCTTTATTTTTAGAGAGTGAATTAATAAAATCAGTTGGACCAACGACGCCCAGACTTGTATTTCCGTTTGAAAAAGGTATTACCCACAACCAAACTTGAGTTTCTAAAATATCAAAAGAAATTTGTGTTCCTTCAAGTCCTTCTGGTCTATTGTTGTCTTTTACATGTGTGAAAATAGAGGAATGTGGGTCTAGTTTTGAAGGCGTATCTAAATCTAAAAGTCTTGGCAAAACTCTACCGTAACCACTGGAATCAATGATGAACTTAGCGTGAATTTCTTTAAGATTTCCGTTTATATCTTTGACAACAGTTGAGGAATTTTTTCCTTCGAAAGAAACTGATATTACTTCTGATTCAAATTCTAAATCAATTCCTTTCCTGATTATTTCTTGTGCCATTGTGTTGTCAAAATCAGCTCTTGGCACTTGCCAAGTCCAATCCCAACCTTCACCAAATTTATTGCTAAAATCGAAAATGCAAATTTCTTCGCCTCGAATGAAACGGGCTCCTAATTTCTTTTCAAAATTCATTGCATCTAAACATTCAAATAGTTCCGCTTCTGCAAAATGATCCATAACTCTTGGAATCAAGCTTTCGCCAACGACCAATCTAGGAAATTTTGTTTTTTCGACTACTTTTATTTTGACTCCATTTTTATGCAGATATGATGCGGAAACACATCCAGACGGACCAGCTCCAATTATTAAAACATCTACGTATTCCTGTAACATAATTTTAATTTTAAATTATTTTTTCTTGCATTTAATCAAAGTATGGCTCATTCCTATGATTTCATGCAGTTCATCAACCACAAAACCAGTTTTTTCAATTAAATTCAAAATATCTTTTGAATGATACATCTGGCTGTTTCCATTGGCAACGGCTGTAAAATATAAAGATGTTGCGTGTAAACTGTATGTTGATGCTTGAAATTTTTGTAAATCCCAAAAGGTTTCCAAAATATAAAAACTAGCATCAGTTGTCATCGATTCATATGCTCTTTTAAAAAGACCTGAAATTTCCTCTAATGAAAAACAGTCAATAAATTGACTCATCCAGATAACATCAAAACCTTTTGGAAAATGAATAGAATTGTCTAATAAATTAATATCAGTTGCTGATATTCTATCTTCAAATCCAGCTTTAATAATATTTTTTCGGGCAACATTAGTTTGTCCTGGTAAATCTAAAATAGTGATTTTTACATTTGGGTTATATTTTGCACACTGCAATGAAAAATTACCTGTATTACCGCCGACATCTAATAAATATTTTGGATTATCCTTAAATAAAATAGGCATTATTTCTGGAAAAGTATAATCTGAATAAAAATGGTCAAAATCGAACCAGCTTTTCTTGCTTTTTCCAGGTAATTCTGATAAGCCTATATATACAGTATCCCAATCCCCCAGTTCTTTTAATCCTTCTGGTTTTCCATTTACAATTGATTCTTCAAGATGATTGATTGCTTGGTAATTAACATCTTGGGTAAAATCCATATTGATATTGGTCATTTTATCTCTCAAAATAAAATAGCCCGTTTTTGTCAAAATGAATTCATTGTCTTTCAAATAAACCATTTCTAGACTTAAACCCGCTTCGAGTAAAACTTTCACACCATATAGCGAGAGAGATAGAGCTTCGGCAATGGTTTTTATACTTGCTTTATTATTTTGAAAAAGATATTCTAATATGCCAAGATTTCGAAGTGACTTTGCCGCTTGAAACATTATTGGGGCAAAAGCAATCTTTTGTGCATCTAAATTGGCCTGAACTACATTTTTCTTGTCATTCCCGAAATCATTCATTATTAATTTGTTTATTTGTAAGAGGTTGTTTATGAAACAGTTATAATTATATATAGGCGGTTGGTTAAAAAGAAGTTTTGCCTTTCATTTCTAAGCGAGATTGTCTTACATTTGCTCATCCAAATTAACCACAATAAATTCTAAATACAAATTAATTTTTAAGTTATTTAGTTAAAATTAATACGCCAGTTGAATGAATACTATAAATGAATATCTAAGTTTAAAGGAGTTTGAGTCCATAATCTTTGAGAATAATAAAATAGCTATAAGCGAGGTTGTTTTAAATAGGGTAAATGAAAGCTTTATTTTTTTAAAGGAGTTCTCTAAAAACAAAGTTATTTATGGAGTGAATACTGGTTTTGGTCCAATGGCTCAATACCGTATCAAAGATGAAGACAGACTTCAACTACAATACAATTTAATTAGAAGTCATTCCTCAGGAACAGGAAAACCTTTAAATGCCCTTTGTGTGAAAGCGGCAATTTTGGCCAGATTAAATACGCTTTCTTTAGGGAATTCTGGTGTTCATCCTTCAGTAATTCATTTGATGAAGGAATTAATCAATAAAGATATTACTCCTTTGATTTTCGAACACGGAGGCGTTGGTGCAAGCGGTGATTTAGTTCAATTATCTCATCTCGCTTTAGTATTGATAGGTGAAGGAGAAGTTTTTTACAAAGGAGAAAGAAGTCCAACTCAAGAAGTTTTCGAATTAGAAAATCTTAAACCTATTCAGGTTGAAATCAGAGAAGGTTTAGCATTGATTAACGGAACATCTGTAATGACCGGAATTGGTGTTGTAAATGTTCATTATGCCAATAAATTACTTGATTGGTCACTGAAATTTTCTTGTGCTATCAATGAAATTGTCCAAGCTTTTGATGATCATTTCTCAGAAGAATTGAATAACACAAAACGTCATAAAGGACAAAGAGAAGTAGCAGCAAGAATGAGAGAAAACCTTGCAGACAGCACTTTGATCCGAAAAAGAGAGGACCATTTATACTCTGGTGAAAATACCGAAGATATATTCAAAGATAAAGTACAGGAATACTATTCCTTACGTTGTGTTCCTCAAATTTTAGGCCCCGTTCTAGAAACTATAAATAATGTAGCCTCTATTCTTGAAGACGAATTTAATTCAGCAAATGACAATCCAATAATTGATGTAAAAACCCAACACGTGTATCACGGCGGAAATTTCCACGGCGATTATATTTCATTAGAAATGGATAAGTTAAAAATTGTAATTACCAAATTGACAATGCTTTCCGAACGTCAATTGAATTTTTTGTTGAATTCAAAAATCAACGAAATTCTGCCTCCATTTGTAAATCTTGGAACACTAGGATTTAACTTTGGAATGCAGGGAGTTCAGTTTACGGCAACCTCAACTACCGCCGAAAATCAAATGTTGTCAAACCCAATGTATATTCACAGTATTCCTAATAATAATGACAATCAGGACATTGTGAGTATGGGTACAAATGCAGCTGTAATTACCGCAAAAGTAATTGAGAATGCCTTCGAAGTATTGGCGATTGAACTGATTACAATTGTTCAGGCAATTGATTATTTAGAACAAAATGACAAAATATCATCAGTTACTAAAAAAATATTTGAAGATGTTCGTGCAATAATTCCAATATTCAAAGAAGATCAGGTGATGTATCCATTTGTTCAGCAAATCAAGGATTATTTGATAAATAATTAGTACTTTGGTATGTTTTTAATTAAAATCAAAAAAATGAAACTAAAAATTACTTTAATTGCATTTACATTCATTTCTTATTTAGGCTTTTCACAAGATATTATTATTCGTAAAAATGGAAGTGAAATTAAATCAAAAGTTACTGAAATAAGTGAGTCAGCAATCAAATATAAAAAATGGGATAATATAGAAGGTCCTGTTTATAGTATTCAAATTTCATTAGTTTCAATGATTAAATATGTTAATGGACAACAAGAGGTATTTGATGATAGTATCAAATCTTTAGGAACCAACAACCAAAATGACAATATTGTTGAACCTGCTAGAAATGTTGATGAAGCAGTTAAAAAATACCCAAAACTTCCTCTTAAAGAAATTCCTTATTATTTAAATGATGAGAATAATAGTTTGACAGAACTTGAATCTACAAGTTCCAAAACAGAAAGACTACATTCTGGAGCTTGGGGTCATGTTACTATTATATCTATTTCAGGAATTACCTCCAATATACGCATCTCTAAAAGAGATAACCTCCAATTTCTTATTCAATTTGATGATTCAAAAGAAAATCCTAATACTCTCTGTGAGTTAGTACCATGTGTAATAAAAGGACAAAGACAGTTTGTTGATTATAAGGAAGGAGCTCATGGTAAAATAAAACAGAATGGAATACCTATTCAATTCAAAAAAATAAATAACAATGGACTTTATCTAATTACTCTTTCTAAAAACTTGTCTAAAGGAGAATATTTTTTTAGTATGATTAATCAAAACGAAGTATATGCTTTTGGATTAGACAAATGAATGGATTAAGAACTAATTAAGATATTCTTGTTGGAAAACATGATTCTCAACCAGAATGTTTAATAGTTGAAAAATTTCTATAGAAGTTAATCCTGAAATGCATAATTTTAAAGCTGCTGGTAGAGAGGGTCGATTAATTATTGAGGTGATTTAGAAGTTAAAGAGAATCTTTGTTTAAGTTATTTACTAAATGAAAATAATATAAAAAAGTAATTTGATTGTCAGTTATGCAAGGTTTATACTTTGTAGTAATCAATTGATTTTAACTTTTGGTTTTAATTAAAATATACTGTTATGAAAAAAGTAGTGTTTTTTTTATTAATTTTATTTCAATTTACAAATGCTCAAGAGCTAGCATTGGTAAGGAAAGACGAAAAATTTGGATATATATCTAAAAATGGAGAATTTGCTATTCAGCCCAGATATAAAATAGCAAAAAATTTTTCTGAAGGATTGGCTGCCGCTGAAGAAAGCGGTAAATGGGGCTTTATTGACACCAAAGGAGAATGGATTATTCCGGCTACTTTTGACTATGTAAAATATTTCAAAAATGGGGTTTGTGTGGTGTCAAAAAATAAAAAATGGGTTTATATTAATACAAAAGGAGAAATTCTCACAGCGCCTTCATCTGATAAGGTTTATGATTTTGAAGATGGTGTTGCTCTTATAAGACAAGGAGATAAAATAGGTTTGATTAACAATATAATGGAAGTTATTTTAAAACCACAATATGATGTGATAAAATCATTCCAAAACGGATATGCCAGAGTACGAAATAATGATCTTTGGGGAATTATAGACAATACCGGTAAAGTTATAGTTGAAATAAAATATGAAGAAATTGGTGATTTCTATAAAAACACTGCCTGGGCAAAATCAGGAAAATCTTTCGGATTGGTGAGTAATGGAATTTTTATTGTCGTTGATGGTGCTGATAAAATCTGGGATTTTAATGTTCAGGATGTAACTTATGCCAGGAAAAATGATAAAATTGGTTTTATTAATTTAGAAGGTAAATGGATTATTGAACCAAAGTTTGAAAAAGCTAAAGCGTTTATGAAGAATTTAGCACCAGCGGCTTCTGGCGGAAAATGGGGTTTTGTTAATTTAAAAGGAGACTTTGTTGTAGAACCAAAATATAAAGATGCAGACATTTTCAGTGAGGATGGATTAGCACCGGTAAAAGATTCAAAATGGGGCTTTATTAATGAAAGTGGAGAATTGGTAATTCCTACACAATATGAAATTTCTTCTATAGGTTTTTCTATGTTTAGCAATGAAGATAAAGGATTTATTAATGGTTTAGCCAGAGTAAAAAGCGATAAAGGATGGGGTTTTATCAAACTAGACGGACAAGTGTTAGGAAATCAATGGTATGAAAACGCAGAGCCTTTCCAAAAATAAAATTATATATGAAGTGTGCATTAGTAACAGGTGGTTCAAGAGGAATAGGTAGTGCAATTTGTCAAAAGTTAGCAATTGATACCGATTATCATATTCTGATCAATTATCAATCTAACAAAGAAGCTGCCGAGAAAACTTTGGAAGCAGTAATCAAAAATGGAGCAACAGCTGAGATTATTTGCTTTGATGTTGCTAATTTTGAAGAAGTAAAAACAGTTTTAACACAGTGGCAGGATGCAAATCCGGAAGCGATTGTTGAGGTAATTGTCAATAATGCCGGAATTGCAAAAGACGGATTGTTTATGTGGTTGACTCCACAAGATTGGACCAGCGTTGTGAACACAAGTTTGAATGGTTTTTTTAATGTAACCAACTTCTTTATTCAAAAAATGTTGCGTAATAAATACGGTCGAATTGTGAACATCGTTTCCCTTTCGGGAGTAAAAGGAACCGCTGGACAAACTAATTATTCTGCTGCAAAAGGAGGTGTTGTTGCTGCTACAAAAGCATTGGCACAAGAAATTGCAAAGCGAAATATCACTGTAAACGCAGTTGCTCCCGGTTTTATTAGAACTGATATGACCAGCCAATTAGATGAAAAAGAATTAATAAAAATAGTTCCCGTGAATCGTTTTGGTGAAGCCGAAGAAGTGGCTGATTTAGTGAGCTTTCTCGTTTCAAAAAAAGCCAGTTATATCACTGGCGAAATTATTAATATAAATGGAGGAATTTATTCTTAAAAATTTACTTTAACGATAATGAATAAAAGAGTTGTCATAACAGGAATGGGTATTTACTCGTGTATTGGAACGTCATTAGACGAAGTAAAAGAATCTCTTTTTTTAGGAAAATCAGGAATTGTTATAGATCCTGAACGCAAGGAATTTGGATTTCAATCTGCCTTAACCGGAATGGTTCCAAAACCTGATTTAAAAAATTTACTAACCAGAAGACAAAGAATAAGTCTTGGTGAAGAAACTGAATATGCCTATATGGCAACAATTGAAGCATTGAAAAATGCCAATATTGATGATGCTTTTTTCGACGAAAATGAGGTCGGAATTATGTACGGCAATGATAGTGTTTCAAAAGCTATTATAGAAGCCACTGACATCATTCGCGAGAAAAAAGACACTGCTTTAATAGGCTCTGGAGCTATTTTTAAATCGATGAATTCGACGGTGACAATGAATCTTTCTACGATTTTTAAATTAAGAGGAATCAATCTTACCATTAGTGCTGCTTGTGCCAGTGGATCTCATTCAATAGGATTGGCTTATTTTTTAATTAAAAGCGGTTTCCAGCAAATGATAATTTGTGGTGGAGCACAAGAAATCAACAAATATGCGATGAGTAGTTTTGATGGTTTGGGCGTTTTTTCTCCCAGAGAAGATGAGCCAACAAAGGCTTCCAGACCTTTTGACGCCAGTCGAGACGGATTAATTCCGAGTGGAGGTGGAGCTACATTAATTTTAGAAAGTTACGAATCAGCTATAAAACGAGGTGCAACTATTATCGCCGAAGTTGTGGGTTATGGATTTTCATCCAATGGCGGACATATTTCAACTCCAAATGTTGAAGGACCATCAATCGCAATGAAAAGAGCCCTTGATGAGGCAAATTTAAAACCAAGTGATATTGATTATATCAATGCACATGCAACCTCAACACCAGTTGGTGATGGCAATGAAGCCAAAGCTATTTTTGAAGTTTTTGGCGAAAATAATCCCTATGTGAGTTCCACAAAATCTATGACAGGACACGAATGTTGGATGGCTGGTGCAAGCGAAGTCATCTACTCTGTCTTAATGATGCAAAATGATTTTATCGCACCAAACATTAATTTGGAAAACCCAGATGAAGACGCAGCAAAATTAAATTTGGTTAAAACCACATTAAATAAAAAAATTGATATATTTTTGTCGAATTCCTTCGGATTTGGAGGGACAAATTCAGCATTAGTAGTTAAAAAGTTTAAATTAAACAATGAATAAAGAAGAAATAATTCACAAGATAAACGGATTCCTAATTGAGGAATTCGAAGTAGATGGAGATGACATTCAACCAGAAGCTAATTTAAAAGAGACTTTAGGCTTAGATAGCTTGGACTATGTTGATTTGGTAGTTTCAATTGAATCTAATTTTGGCGTGAAATTAGTTGAAGTAGATTTTATAGAAATTGCTTCTTTCCAAAGTTTTTATGACTTAATTGAAAACAAACTAAAGCTTAAAGCTTAAAATTGAATGCTTAATTTTTTGAACCGAAACTTCGGAACAAAATTCTGCTCCTGAAAACTTTCAGGACTAAAATCTAAAATCTGAAATGAGTCAATGGGACGGAAAATCTAAAGGAACAGTTTTAGGATACAAAATATTTGTTTTTTTTATTAAAAAAGCAGGAATCAAATCAGCTTATTTTATTCTTTATTTCGTAGCCTTATACTATTTTATTTTTCTCAAAAAAAGCAATAAAGCCATCTTTTATTACTTCAAAGAAAGACTTGGCTATTCCTATTTTAAATCAAAAAGAATGATATTCAATAGTTATTATACTTTTGGACAAATAATTCTTGATAAAATTTCTATCGCAGCAGGAATGCGAAATGAATTCACTTATGAATTTGATGGTGAAGAGATTCTAAAGAAACTCTTAGTTGAAAAAAAAGGAGGAATTCTTATCAGTGCTCATATTGGTAACTTTGAAATAGCGGAACATTTTTTTGGTGAAATCGATATAAATTTTCAAATAAACCTTGTTACTACTGACTTAGAACATACGGCTATAAAAAAATACCTTGATAGAATTACCCAAAAACCGAGCGTTAAATTCATTCTCATAAACGATGATATGTCTCACGTTTTTGAAATAAGTGCTGCTTTGGGAAGAAACGAATTGATTTGTTTCACTGGTGACAGGTATTTTGAAGGTGTCAAATCTTTACCCGAAAAATTATTAGGGCAAGAAGCCCAATTTCCTGCAGGTCCATTTCTTATCGCCTCCCGGTTAAAAGTTCCGGTTGTTTTTGTTTATGTAATGAAAGAGCATAATTTGCATTATCATCTTTATACAAGAGAAGCTCAAGTGAAAAACCGTGATGAAAAAGGGTTGTTAAAAGCATATTCAGAAAGTGTTGAATCGATGCTCAAAAAATATCCACTACAATGGTTTAATTATTTTGATTTTTGGGATCAATTAGAAAAGCAGAGTGAAAAATAAATATTAATACTGCAAATTGAGTTATTCTATTCATTTTGTATTTTGGGAAAACCACTAATTAAAATGGAAGAATTCGACACAATTATTATAGGTTCTGGCGTTGGTGGTCTGTCAACTGCGATTTGTTTGGCAAGAGCCGGGCAAAAGGTGTTGGTTTTAGAACAACATTATGTTCCTGGAGGTTGGGCTCATAGTTTTACCTTAAACGGTCAAAGATTTAGTCCGGGAGTACATTATGTTGGGCTTATTGACGAAGGACAAACTACTAACGAAATGTACCGTGGATTAGGAATAGCAAATGACCTCGTGTTTTTTCGAATGAACAAAAACGCCTATGAACATTGTTTGATAAATGGTGAGAATTTTGACATTCCAGCCGGAATTGAAAACTGGAAAAAAGCATTGACAACTCGTTTTCCCAAAGAAGCAAAAAACATCAATGAATACTTAACTTTAATTCAAAGAGTTAATTTTGAATTGCAATTGATTCCAAAACTGGAAGGCTTTTGGCAAAAAATTACCGTTCCATTCAGAACCAAACATTTTGGAAAATTTGCTTTGTTTCCCTTAAAAAAAGTCATCGGCTGGCACATCAAAGATCCATTGCTGAAATCCGTTTTGAATATTCAATGTGGCGATCACGGGCTTTCGCCAAAACGAGCCTGTTTTCCGGTTCATTGTTCAGTAATGAGCCATTATTTTGAAGGCGGATTTTATCCAATGGGCGGCGGCGGTGGCATTGTAAAAGCAATGACGAATGGAGTTAAAAACCACGGTGGTGAAGTGCGAGTGAAGCAAGATGTGGCAAAAATTTTAATTGAAAATAAAAAAGCTATCGGAATTGAACTCAAAAACGGGCAGCAAATTTTTGCCAAGACGATTGTTTCTAATGCTGATCCATCCATAACGTATTTGGATTTAATTGGTAAAGAACATTTGAGCAAAGGTTTGATTAAGAAATTAGAAAACACAAAATATTCGGTTACTTCCCTGATTTTATTCCTGACTTTAGATATGGATGTGACCCAATTTGGCATTGATTCCGGCAATATTTGGATGATGAAAGACGAGAACGACGATGCCAATTTTGAGAATTTAATGAATGGCAACATCGCTGAAGGAGATTCTTTTCCTGCCGTTTTCATTAGTTGTACCACAACAAAAGATCCTGTAAGTTTCAACGGGAGATACCATAATTTTGAGGTGGTAACTTATATCAATTACGATAATTTACCCAATTTTAACGGATTAGAGGATCATCATTCTGAGAACTATAAAATTTTCAAAGAAAAAGTCATTACTAAATTGATGAATAACATCGAAAAAATTATTCCCGGAGCCAAACAAAAAATTGTTCAAGCCGAATTAGGAACTCCAAAAACCAATGAATTTTATATCAATTCCACCAAAGGAAATGTGTATGGAACCGAGAAAACCTTAAATCAGGTTGGACCATTTTCGTATAAAAATAAAGCTGAAATCGAGAATCTTTATCTTTGTGGAGCAAGCACACTTTCGCACGGAGTTGCAGGAGCGACTCAATCTGGAATAGTGGCTGCAGCAGGAATTTTGAATTGCAAACCCGACGATTTAATGATAGAAGATGCCAATCAAAAAATCCAAATTTATGATGCCGAAGATGCAGCAACTTGGCCGGAATGGGTTCTTGCTAAGAGATTAGACAAAATCAGAACTTTCAAGGAAGCCAAAATCTGATAACCTGAGTTTAATTATCAAAATTTTCATAAAACTCAACAATTAGACAAAAAACATCAATTATTTGTCAAAATTAATCCTAAGAGAAATAATTGTTTAAATATATGGATTTCAATAACTTAAAAGTATGCCTGTTTACTTTTTTAATGCGATTTTTTTTACTTTAAAATTTTAGCCGAATTCAGTAATTAGGATAAATTATTTTTTTTAATTAGATTCGTATTTATAAATTGCAAAAAATGAAAAACGTCCTTGTTGTCTATTATTCTCAAAGCGGACAATTGGAATCCATAGCAAGAAACATTGCCAAACCACTTCTGGATTCAGGTGAAATTAATGTTACATTTCATGAAATTCAATTGGAAAAACCATTTCCTTTTCCTTGGAATACTGAAGCTTTTTTTGATGCTTTTCCAGAATCTTTTTTGCAAATCCCAACCCCTTTAAAACCCATTTCTTCTGAAATTTTAAATACAAAATTTGATTTAATTCTATTGAATTATCAGGTTTGGTATTTGTCGCCTTCCATTCCTATAAACTCATTTTTAAAAAGTCAGGATGGACAAAAACTTTTAAATAACACACCGGTCGTAACTATCAGTGGGTCTAGAAATATGTGGATATTGGCTCAGGAAAAAGTGAAACAATTATTAAAACAAAACAATGCTCAACTCAAAGGAAATATAGCTTTGGTTGACCGAGCTGGAAATTTAATTAGCGTTGTTACCATATTTGACTGGATGCTTTCAGGAATTAAAAGAAAGTATTTGGGTATTTTTCCATTACCGGGGGTTTCGGATAAAGACGTTAAAGAATCTTCAAAATTTGGAAAAGTTATTCTGTCTTGTTTAATTGTTAATAATTTAGAAAATTTACAACCTAAATTGCTTGAACTTGATGCTGTAAGAGTTAAACCATTTCTAATTACTGTAGACAGAACAGGAAATAAGATTTTTAATATATGGTCTAATTTTATCATTAAAAAAGGAGAATCAAGAAAAACTTGGCTCAAATTTTTTAAAATCTATTTGTTTGTTGCAATATGGATAATCTCGCCAATAGTGTATGTATTTTACCTTATTTTTTACCCGTTAATGATGAATAAAATAAAGAATGAAAAATTGTATTATAAAGGAATAGTAATTTAAATTTAAGAATATGTTTGATGTTTATATAACAAAGGCAAGTAAATTTTTGCCCAATAAAGTAATTTCTAATGATGAAATGGAATCTTATTTGGGCTTAATCAACAATACAGTATCGAAAGTAAAAAACTTAATTCTAAGAAATAATAAGATTACTTCTCGCTATTATGCCTTGGATA